>NZ_PJDK01000014.1:0-88640 GCF_002837615.1 Klebsiella sp. X1-16S-Nf21 | reverse complement strand
AGCAAGCTCTCTGTGCTACCGCTCGACTTGCATGTGTTAGGCCTGCCGCCAGCGTTCAATCTGAGCCATGATCAAACTCTTCAATTTAAGTTTGATGCTCGTGAATTAAACTTCGTAATGAATTACGCATGTTCACTCAGAGACTTGGTATTCATTTTTCGTCCGAGGACGTTAAGAATCCATGTCACTTTGAGTGCCCACACAGATTGTCTGATAAATTGTTAAAGAGCAGTGCCGCTTCGTTTTTCGCTGCGGCGCGGGGTGTGCATATTACGCTTTCCCGCCTCAGAGTCAAGCATTTATTTTTGCTTTTCTCTGCGAGGTTCTCACCGGAACCCCGCTGACCCGGCGGCTTGTTTGCCGTTGTTCCGTGTCAGTGGAGGCGCATTATAGGGAGTAATTCTGAGGTGACAAGGGGAAATTCAAAAAAACTTTTCAACCGTCTCTTTTTTCAACAATGCGGCGAGGAATGTCGCAAAAAACCGCCGTTTTGCTGTTTTAACCGACGAAACGGGACGCCCGGTGGCATACTGTTAGAGTAAAGAAAAGAAAGGAACGGCATTTATGTCTTTAAGCGCACAGCAACTGGCGGCACAAAAGAACATCTCCTGGGTACTGGCCGAGAAGCTCGCCCAAAAAATACTGACTGGCGAATATCAGCCGGAAAGCATTCTTCCCGGCGAGATGGAGTTGGGGGAGCAGTTCGGTGTGAGCCGTACCGCCGTCCGTGAAGCGGTGAAGACGCTAACGGCAAAAGGCATGTTGCTGCCTCGCCCTCGCATTGGCACCCGGGTGATGCCGCGCAGCAGCTGGAACTTCCTTGATAAGGAACTCCTGTCCTGGTGGCTAACAGAAGATAACTTCGAAGAAGTGGTGAGCCACTTTCTCGTCATGCGCAGCAGCCTGGAGCCACAAGCCTGTTTTCTCGCTGCCGCTAACGGCTCCGCAGAACAAAAAGCGCAGCTCAATACTTTAATGGAAGAGATGATTGCCTTGAAACGTCATTTTCAGCGCGATCGCTGGATAGAGGTCGATATGGCCTGGCATGAACATATCTATGAAATGAGCGGTAATCCTTTCCTCAGCTCATTCGCTTCTTTATTTCATTCCGTCTACCACACCTACTTCACGTCGATTACGCAAAATGAAGTAGTGAAGCTGGATCTCCACCAGGCGATTGTCGATGCCATTCTCAACAGTGATGCGCCAGGTGCCTTGCTCGCCTGCCAGGCGTTGTTGAACGCCCCTCACCCCGTAAATCAATAACAAGGAATTGGCATGAGCAGAAAAAAAGGGCGCAGTATGGCTGGCCTGCCGTGGATCGCGGCGATGGCCTTCTTTATGCAGGCGCTGGATGCCACCATTCTTAACACCGCCCTCCCGGCTATTGCCCACAGTCTTAATCGTTCTCCCTTAGCGATGCAGTCGGCCATTATCAGCTATACGCTGACGGTAGCGATGCTGATCCCGGTCAGCGGCTGGCTGGCCGATCGCTTCGGCACGCGCCGGGTCTTTATCATCGCTGTTAGCTTGTTCACTTTGGGGTCTCTCGCCTGCGCGCTCTCCAGCTCATTAATGGAGCTGGTCATTTTTCGGGTGATTCAGGGGATCGGCGGGGCGATGATGATGCCGGTGGCGAGGCTGGCGCTGCTGCGCGCCTATCCTCGCAGCGAGCTGCTTCCGGTACTGAACTTTGTGACCATGCCAGGTCTGGTGGGGCCGATACTGGGCCCGGTGCTCGGCGGGGTGTTTGTCACCTGGGCCAGCTGGCATTGGATTTTCCTGATAAACATTCCCATCGGGGTGATTGGCATTCTGTATGCCCGCAAATTCATGCCAAATTTCACGACGCCGCGCAGGCGCTTCGATATAACCGGTTTTCTGTTATTTGGCTTAAGCCTGGTACTGTTTTCCAGCGGTATTGAACTGTTTGGAGAAAAAATCGTGGCGACATGGCTGGCGCTGGCCGTGATTGCCGTCAGTCTGTTACTGCTCGTGGCCTATGTTCGCCACGCGCGCCGCCATCCGGCGCCGCTTATCTCGCTCTCTTTATTTAAGACGCATACTTTCTCAGTCGGCATTGCTGGCAACCTTGCCACGCGTTTGGGTACCGGCTGTGTGCCATTTCTGATGCCGCTGATGCTGCAGGTTGGCTTCGGCTATCCGGCCATTATCGCCGGCTGTATGATTGCCCCTACCGCTATCGGCTCCATTATTGCGAAATCTACCGTTACCCAGGTGCTGCGCTGGTTTGGCTATCGTAAGACCCTGGTGGGGATCACGGTATTTATTGGCCTCATGATTGCCCAGTTCTCGCTGCAGTCGCCAGAGATGCCGCTGTGGATGCTTCTTCTGCCACTGTTTGTGCTGGGGATGGCGATGTCCACGCAGTTCACCTCGATGAATACCATTACGCTGGCCGATCTGACGGATGACAATGCCAGCAGCGGTAACAGCCTGCTGGCGGTGACCCAGCAGCTTTCAATCAGTCTCGGGGTGGCCATCAGCGCTGCGGTGCTGCGCTTCTATGAAGGTTTTGACAATGCCAGCACGGTACAGCAGTTTCACTACACCTTTATAACCATGGGCGTGATCACCATCGTGTCGGCGCTGATGTTTATGCTGTTAAGAGCGAAAGATGGCCGTAATCTGATTAGCGAGCGGCACAAACGCTAAGCGGAGCCACGAACCACCAGCTCCGGCGTTAACTGAACGCGTTGCTGCTTTTGCTGCGGATCGGCCATTCGATGGATCAGCACATCGATGGCCAGTTCTCCCAGCTCATCTTTTGGCTGGTGAATGGTGGTCAACGGCGGTGTCATATAGCGTGCCAGCTCAATATCATCGTAGCCCACCAGCGCCATGTCCTGCGGAATGTGCAAACCGGCCTGGTACAACGCCTGATAAGCGCCAACCGCCATGGCATCGTTGCCGACAAATACCGCCTGCGGCCGCTGCGGCAAAGCCAGCAGCTGCTGCATCGCGCTAAACCCGCCGCCAAACTCAAAATCACTGGTCACCACGTATCCGTCGGCAACCGGCAGGCCGCAGCGCGCCATCGCAGCATGGTAACCTTCAAGGCGCAGACGCGCCGGGGTTTTATCCAGCGGGCCGGCAATACAGGCAATGCGCGAATGCCCCTGGTCAATCAGATACTGGGTCGCCATATCGCCACCAAGCAGCGAGTTATCCTGAATCAGATCGCTATCGCCATCAAAGGGAGCCCAGTCCATCATGACCGTCGGTACCGATGGATAGCGCTGCATAATTTCCGGAGAGGGCTGATGGGTCTCCGTGCACAGCAGCAGTAGTCCATCGACGCGTTTTTGCATTAGCGTCTCCAGATTACGATTCATTCGCTGCTCATCACCTTCCGTATTACAGAGTACGAGGCTATAACCCCGCTCAAAACAGCTGCGCTCCACGCCCCGCACCAGCTCCGAATAAAACGGATTGGTACTGGCAGTGATGAGCATGCCGATGGTACGGGTTTGATTAAGCTTAAGGCTACGCGCCAGCGCAGAGGGGGCGTAGTTGAGGCTTTTGATCGCAGCGTCTACTTTGGCGGTAATCGCCTCACTGACAAAGCGGTCCTTATTGATGACGTGTGACACCGTCGATGTGGAAACGCCCGCGACGCGGGCCACATCTTTCATCGTAGCCAAGCATTACCCCTGTTGCGCTAAAAATTCATCAATCTCTGTGCGCCACGGCACGGATGGCTGCGCGCCTTTGCGGGTCACGGCGATCGCCGCCGCGGCATGCGCAAAACGGATCGCTTCCGGCAGGGAAGTCCCTTCCAGCAACGCGGTTACCAGCGCGCCGTTAAAGGTATCGCCGGCAGCGATAGTATCAATGGCCTGCACACGAAAACCCGGGATCCGACGACTTTCGCCTTCGGCACTGAGCCAGACGCCGCGGCTGCCGAGGGTGATCATCACCGTACCAATGCCTTTGGCATGCAGCACGTCGGCGGCTTTTGCCGCATCCTCGTCGCTCTCAACGCGAATACCGGTCAGCTTTTCCGCTTCGGTTTCGTTGGGGGTAATGATATCCACCAGCGCCAGCAGTTCATCGGACAGTTCACGCGCTGGCGCGGGATTAAGCACCACGGTGGTCTGATGGTGATGGGCGATTTTCGCCGCCGCCAACACGCTCTCCAGCGGCGACTCCAGCTGCATTAACAGCGCCTGTGCGCTAGCGATACGTTCCTTTTCCGCCTCAACCTGGGAGACGGAAAGCGCCGCATTGGCGCCGGCATGAATACCGATGACATTCTCACCTTCGGCGTTAACGAAGATTAACGCCACGCCGGTCGCTTCCCCGGCGACTGCGCGCACAGGCGCCACGTCGATTTTATCGCTCGCCAGCTGGCGGCGGATGCGTTCACCGATGTCGTCATCGCCGGTGCAGGCGATAAACGCGATATCCGCTCCGCTGCGCCCGGCGGCGACCGCCTGGTTGGCCCCTTTACCACCGAAAGCCACCTGATAATGGTTGCCGGTGACGGTTTCGCCCGGCGTCGGGAAAGCGTCAAGGTTAAGAATGTGATCGGCATTGATACTGCCAAGGACGACAAGTTTGCCTGCAGTTTTCATCATTTCTGTTCCCGGGAAAGCGCGCCACCGGGATCCGGTGGCGCATGCCCTGCTTTTCTTTTTTTATATTGTCCCTCGGACCGTTGCCAGTCCGAATCGCATTTTACTGCTTAACGACCAGCTTCAGCTCAACCGGGTAGTTAGCTTCCACTTTTTCGCCCTTCAGTACCTTATCAGCCGTCTCAACGCCTTTCGCGCCGATCTGCTCCGGCAACTGTGCGACGGTCGCCGCCAGTTTGCCACTGTTTACTGCTTTTTCGCCATCCGGAGTGCCGTCAAATCCAACCACCATCACATCGGACTTGCCTGCGGTCTGCAGCGCGCGCAGGGCGCCCAGCGCCATTTCATCATTTTGCGCGAATACCGCCTGCACGTCAGGATGCGCGGTCAGCAGGTTCTGCATCACGTTCAGCCCTTTGGTACGGTCGAAATCGGCTGGTTGGCTGGCCAGGACGTTAAACTTGTGCGCCGCCACGGCCTGTTTAAAGCCTTCGCCGCGCTCGCGCGCCGCAGAAGTCCCGGCAATGCCCTGCAGCTCAATGACTTTCGCACTTTCACCCACTTTTTTCGCGATGTAATCGCCAGCCATTTTTCCGCCCTGCACGTTGTCAGACGCAATGTGGCTCACGACATCGCCTTTTGTGGCCTGACGGTCAAGGGTGATGACCGGGATTTTCGCCTGGTTTGCCATCTTCACGGCGTTGCCGACGGCATCAGAGTCGGTGGGGTTGATCAGCAGCAGCCTGGCGCCGCGCACCGTCAAATCCTGGACGTTCGCCAGCTCTTTCGCCGGGTTGTTCTGGGAGTCCAGCACCACCAGGTTGTAGCCCAGCTTGTCAGCTTCTTTTTGCGCGCCGTCTTTCAGCGACACGAAGAACGGGTTATTCAGGGTAGAGATAACCAGAGCGATGGTGTCTTTGGCCATCGCGTTTGCGCTGACGGTCGCACTTAGCGCAACAGCAGAGACCAGGGTCGCCAGTTTTTTCATATTCATAGTTAAGATGTCCTGTAGAGTTCTCAGTTACTGCTTTTTGTTATCTACCAGTACCGCCAGCAAAATCACCACCGCTTTAACGATCATCTGGTAATAGGAAGAAACGCCTAAAAGATTAAGACCATTATTCAGGAAGCCAAGGATCAGCGCGCCAATCAGCGTGCCGACAATGCGTCCTTTGCCGCCCGCGAGGCTGGTGCCACCGAGCACCACCGCCGCAATGGCGTCCAGCTCATAGCCCGTCCCCGCCGTCGGCTGCGCGGAAGAGAGACGCGCCACTTCGATGATCCCGGCCAGCGACGCCAGCATCCCGCACAAGGCGTAGACGATAATTTTGACTTTATTGACGCTAATCCCGGACAGACGCGTCGCCGCTTCATTACCGCCCAGCGCGTAAATATAACGGCCCAGGCGAGTATGGTGCAGCATGTACCAGGCCGCCAGGAAGACAATCGCCATGATCCATACCGGCGTCGGGATCCCCAGCGGACGCCCGATGCCAAACCAGCCAAACAGATCGGCGTTATCGCTAAAGCCGGTGTTGATCGGACTGCCGTTGGTGTACACCATGGTCACGCCGCGCAGCAGCAGCATCATCACCAGGGTAGCGATGAAGGCCTGCACGCGGCCTTTCGCCACAATCACCCCGGTGACTGCGCCGATCGCGGCACCCAATGCGAGGGCAGCAGCGACCGCCACCAGCGCATTAATCTCAATGCCAACAATCGACGCTGCCACCGCACCGGTGAGCGCCAACAGGGAGCCGACGGACAGGTCGATCCCCGAGGTCAGTATAACCAGCGTCATCCCTACCGCCATGATGGCGTTAACGGAGGTCTGTTGCAGGATATTGAACAGGTTATTGACGGTAAAAAAGTTGGGGCTCATGGTCGATACCACCGCGATCAGCACCAGCAGGGCAATCAGCGATTTTTGCTCCATCAGCCACGCTTTCGTGAAATAACGGCGACCAGTAACAGCCTGGGTTGTCATCTTTCTTACTCCTGATTCACACGGTTAAGCTTGCCCACAGCGGCAGCCATCAATACTTCCTGGGTGGCCTGCTCGCGTGTGAATTCACCGCCGAGATGCCCTTCATGCATCACAATGATGCGATCGCTCATGCCCAACACCTCCGGCATCTCAGAGGAGACCAGAATGATGCTCAGGCCATCGGCTTTGAACTGATTGATGAGCTGGTAGATCTCTTTCTTCGCCCCGACGTCGACGCCGCGGGTCGGTTCATCAAGGATCAGCACCTTTGGCCGGGTCATCAGCCCGCGGGCAATGGCGACCTTTTGCTGGTTGCCGCCGGAAAGCAGGCCGATTGCCTGCTCCATGGACGGCGTTTTGACGTTAAACAACCGAATGAAATCACTGACCGCCTGCTGTTCATCTTTATGCTTAAGGCTGCCGCCCGCCCGGCTGAAGTAGCGTAGCGCCGTCAGGGACATATTTTCTTTTACCGACATCCCGAGAACCAGGCCATCGCGCTTACGATCTTCGGAGATATAGACAATGCCGTTCGCCAGACCGTCCTGCGGCGAGCGGGTCACCACTTCATGGCCATCCAGCGTCACAGAGCCGCTGCTGCGCGGCAGCGCGCCGTACAGCACTTTCATCAGTTCGGTCCGTCCGGCGCCCATCAGCCCGGCGACACCCAGGATTTCCCCCTGGCGCAAGGTAAAGGTCACGTTTTCCACGCCCGGGCCGCAGAGATTATCGACCTTCAGGCGCACCGCGCCCGGCGCCTTATCGAGATGTGGATATTGATCTTCCAGCTTACGGCCGACCATCATCTCGATCAGTCGGTCCTCATCCAGCGAAGCCACTTCGCGCTCGGCGATAAACTGCCCGTCACGAAAGACTGTCACGTCGTCGCAAATCTCGAAGATCTCTTTCATACGGTGGGAGATATAGACGATGCCGCGCCCCTGCGACTTCAGTTCGCGGATGACGCGGAACAGCGATTCGGTTTCGGTATCGGTCAGCGCATCGGTCGGTTCATCCATAATGATGACTTTCGATTCAAAGCTCAGCACTTTGGCGATCTCCACCATTTGCTGATCGCCAATCGACAGATCGCCCACCAGCTTCTGGCTGTTAAAGCGGAGATTCAGCTTTGCCAGCAGCTTGTCGGCTTCGGCATACATCTGCTTCCAGTCGATTTTGCCAAAACGGTTAACAAATTCGCGACCAAGGAAGATGTTCTCGGCAATCGTCAATTGCGGGATCAGGTTCAGTTCCTGGTGGATGATACCGATCCCGGCTTCCTGGGAGGATTTGGGGCCGTTAAAGGTCGTCTCTTTGCCTAACCACAGCAAAGAGCCGGCATCACGGGTGTAGATCCCGGTCAGCACCTTCATCATGGTGGACTTGCCGGCGCCATTTTCCCCTACCAGCGCCATCACCCGACCGGCATAGACATTCAGCGCCGCGCCGGAGAGCGCCTTGACGCCAGGGAACGCTTTATCGATCCCTTTTAGTTGCAATAAGGCTTCCATGGCGGCGACCTCAGAACGTGACGCCGGCACAGAGAATGATATTCGCAAACGGGGAACACTCCCCGCTGCGAATTACCGCCTGACTGTCTGCGGTTTGTTTTTTGAACTGCTCATGGCTGGTGTAACGAATTTCAATGGTATTTCCCTGGTGCTGCTGCAGCTGCTCGAGGTGAGTGAGCAACGTCGCGTGGAGCTGCGGATTATGGGTTTTAATCTCTTCCGCGATAACAGCCGCTTCAACCTGCATTTCCGTCGTCACCACTTCCAGCACCTGCATAAAGGAAGGTACGCCCTGAGTCAGCGCCATATCAATGCGCGTGCTGCTGCGGGGAACCGGTAATCCGGCATCGCAGACCACCAGCGTATCGGTGTGGCCCAGGCGGGAAATGACCGCGGAAATATCAGCGTTAAGTACGGTGCCTTTTTTCATTTTTCTCTTTTGCTCCACTAGCGAAACGTTTCGCTAAAATAATTATTATCAATGTGTGAGCAGAAAACCATCACCAGAAGAGAGAAATGTGATCGCCATCGAAACGTTTCGCAAGACAGCGACAGGAGATGACAGCCGGAGTGAGAAACAAAAAGCCCTTCGCAATGGAAGGGCTTTTTTGACATCAGATTTCGACCTGGGTACCGAGCTCGATAACCCGGTTTGGCGGGATTTCAAACTGATCCGGCGCCCGCAGGGCGTTACGCTGCAGCAGCAGATAAAGCTTGCCGCGCAAGCGCAGATACCACGGTCGTTTGCCGATAATCAGCGACTCATGCGACATGAAGAACGAGGTCTCCATCATTCGGCAACTGAGTCCTTCCAGGCCACAGCGATGGAACACCTCTTCAACGTTCGGCGTTTCCCGCCAACCGTAGCTGGCCACCACCCGCCAGAACGACGGCGACAGCTGCTCAATCTGCACCCGGCGAACGTTATGCACGTAAGGCGCGTCTTCGGTGCGCAGAGTCAGAAGGATTACTCGCTCATGCAGCACCTTGTTGTGCTTCAGGTTATGCAGCAGGGCAAACGGGATCACGTTCAGGGCGCGGGACATATACACCGCGGTACCCGGCACACGCACCGGCGGTGACTTCTCCAGCGAAGAGATCATCGCTTCCAGCGAATTGCCATGCTCGTGCATTCGGCGCAGCAGGCGGAAACGTTCGCTCTTCCAGGTGGTCATCACCGTGAACATCACCAGCCCCAGGGACAACGGCAGCCAACCGCCGGAGACAATCTTATCGAGGTTCGCCGAAAACAGCGGAATATCGATACACAGGAAGGCCACCAGCATCAGGCCGACAAACAGCTTATTCCAGTGCCAGTTTTTGCGCGCCACCGTTGCCGACAGAATGGAGGTCAGCACCATGGTGCCCGTGACCGCGATACCATACGCCGCCGCCAGATTAGACGAATGCTCAAAGCTGACAATAACGATGACCACAGAAACGTACAGCAGCCAGTTAATGAACGGGATGTAAATCTGTCCGGACTCCATTTCCGAGGTGTGGATAATGCGCATCGGCGACAGATAGCCCAGACGCACTGCCTGACGGGTCAGGGAGAAGACCCCGGAGATCACCGCCTGCGAGGCGATAACCGTCGCCAGCGTGGCGATAATCAGCATCGGGATCAGCGCCCACTCCGGCGCCAGCAGGAAGAACGGGTTTTTAATCGCTTCCGGGTGCTTCAGCAGCAGCGCGCCCTGGCCAAAATAGTTCAGCACCAGCGAGGGCAGCACGACGGAGAACCAGGCCACGCGGATCGGCAGTTTGCCGAAGTGACCCATATCGGCGTACAGCGCTTCCACCCCGGTAATCGACAGCACCACCGCGCCGAGCGCAATAAAGGAAACCGTTTTGTACTGCAGGAAGAAATGCACCGCCCAGTAGGGGTTTAGCGCCTGAAGAACTTCCGGGTTAGCGTAAATGCTTCGCGCGCCCAGCACCGCCAGCAACAGGAACCAGATCAGCATAATCGGCGCAAACAGCTTACCGACCATGCCGGTCCCGTGCTTCTGGATCACAAACAGCAGAGTCAGCACGATAATGGAAATAGGGACAATCCAGGTATCAAGCTGCGGGGCGATAATTTCTAACCCCTCTATCGCCGACATAACGGAAATCGCCGGCGTAATCACCACTTCGCCATAGAAGAAGCTACCGCCGATCAGGCCGAGGATCACCAGTACGGAGGTCATTCGGGCCGAGGTATTACGTCCGGCCAGCGACATCAGCGTTAAGATCCCGCCTTCCCCGGCGTTATCCGCCCGCATCACGAACGTGATGTATTTAATCGATACGGTAAAGATCAACAGCCAGAAAATCAGCGACAAAAAGCCAAACACGGCGTCGCGTTCAACGCCAAAGCCAAACTGACCTGACAGGCATTCGCGCAAGGTATACAGTGGACTGGTACCGATATCGCCGTACACCACGCCGATGGCCGCCAACGTTAATGCCGGCAACGATTGTTTATTATCAGTGCTCATAGACTAGTCTTTTCGTTTATAAAACAAATGTGTGCCTAGTCCCTTGGCCCACAAAAAGCGCACAGTATGCACGATTATTTGCGAAATCGTACCCCTAACAGACACCATATTAACCTGGCTCAAAAAAAATAAATCGATTCTTCAGGCTATTACCGCCCCTGCTCTAACATCTATACTCGACCCAATAACGATACATGACAAAGCACGCAACTCAATTATGGCTCAAACACATTTACTGGCTGAAAGAATTTCCCGGCTCAGCGCGGCACTCGAAAAAGGACTCTTTGAACGCAGCCACGCGATACGCCTCTGCCTGCTGGCGGCGCTCAGCGGCGAGAGCGTTTTTTTGCTCGGCCCACCGGGGATCGCCAAAAGCCTGATTGCCCGCCGCCTCAAATTCGCCTTCCAGCAGGCGCGCGCTTTTGAATACCTGATGACCCGCTTCTCCACCCCGGAAGAAGTTTTTGGGCCACTGTCCATTCAGGCACTGAAGGATGAAGGCCGTTACGAACGTTTAACCGCCGGCTACCTGCCGGAAGCCGAAATCGTCTTTCTCGATGAAATATGGAAAGCGGGTCCGGCGATCCTCAACACCCTGCTGACGGCGATTAACGAACGTCACTTCCGCAATGGGGCGCACGAAGAGAAAATCCCGATGCGCCTGCTGGTGGCCGCGTCGAACGAACTCCCCGAAGCCGACAGCAGTCTGGAAGCGCTGTATGACCGAATGCTGATCCGTCTGTGGCTTGATAAAGTGCAGGATAAAGGTAATTTCCGTTCAATGCTGGTCAGCCAGCAGGATGAAAACATCAATCCAGTGCCCAGCGCGCTGCAGGTTAGCGACGAAGAGTTTACCCAATGGCAGCAGCAGATCGGCAATATCAAACTGCCAGACGCGGTGTTTGAGCTGATATTCCAGCTCCGCCAGCAGCTGGATGCCCTGCCAAATGCGCCGTACGTCTCGGATCGCCGCTGGAAAAAGGCCATTCGCCTGCTGCAGGCCAGCGCCTTCTTCAGCGGGCGCGACAGCATCGCGCCGATAGATCTGATCCTGCTGAAAGATTGTCTGTGGCACAACGTCGAGAGCATGAACCTGATGTCGCAGCAGCTGGAAACGCTCATGACCTGTCACGCCTGGCAACAGCAGGCGATGCTGACGCGGCTGGGGGCCATTGTCCAGAGACGCATTCAGATCCAACAGCAGCAAAGCGACAAAACGGCGTTGAAGGTCACCCGCCTTGGCGGGATGTTTAGCCGCAAACCGCATTATGAATTGCCGGCGGAGATCCAGGGGACCACCCTGACGCTGCTGCTGCAGCAGCCGCTCAAACTTCACGATATGGAAGTGATCCACATTACTTTTGAACGCGAGGCGTTAGCCAACTGGCTGGAAAAGGGCGGTGAGATCCGCGGTAAGCTCAACGGGATCGGCTTTGCCCAACTGCTCAATATGGATGTCGACACCAGCCAGCACCTGGTCGTCCGCGACGTCAGCCTGCAGGGCTCACGCCTCGCGCTGCCCGGTAGCGCATCGCAGGAGAACATGCCGGCAGAAATTCGCCAACAGCTGGAGGCGCTCGATGATGAGTGGCACCAGCAACACAACCGCTTCAGCGAGCAGCAAAAGTGTCTGTTTATCCCGGTCGAGTGGCTGGGAAGAATCGAAGCCAGCCTGCAGGACGTCGGCGCGCAGATTAAACAGGCGAAGCAGCCATGACGCTCGATATGCTGAATGTCATGCTGGCAGTCAGCGAAGAGGGAATGATCGAGGAGATGCTTCTGGCGCTGCTGGCCTCTCCTCAGCTGGCGGTGTTCTTTGAGAAATTCCCCCGCCTGAAAAACATCATCGCGGCGGATATTCCACGCTGGCGTGAAGCCGTTCGCGCCCGTTTGAAAGAAGTTAACGTCCCGCCGGATCTGGACGCCGAAGTGCAAACCTATCAGCAGGCTCAGCTACTCTCTACCTCGCAGTTTATCGTCCAGCTCCCGCAGATCCTCGGCAAACTGCACCAGCTACAGTCTCCTTTTGCCGCTCAGGCGCAGAAGCTGGTGGATGACAATGCCACCTTTACCCCGGCGTTGCATACGCTGTTTTTACAGCGCTGGCGCCTGAGCCTGGTGGTGCAAGCCACCAGCCTTAACCAGCAGTTGCTGGATGAAGAACGCGATCAGTTACTCAGTGAGGTCCAGGAACGAATGACGCTCAGCGGTCAGCTCGATCCGGTACTGGCGGAAAATGACACTGCCGCCGGGCGTCTGTGGGATATGAGCGCTGGCGAACTCAAACGCGGCGACTATCAGCTGATCGTGCGCTATGGCGATTTTCTCAACCAGCAACCGGAGCTACTGCAGCTGGCGGAACAACTCGGACGTTCACGGGAAGCGAAATCGGTGCCGAAGAAAGACGCCCCGATGGAAACCTTTCGCAGCCTGGTGCGCGAGCCGGCGACAGTACCGGAGCAAGTCGACGGCCTCCAGCAGAGTGACGACATTCTGCGGCTGCTGCCGCCGGAGCTGGCGACGCTCGGCATCACGGAGCTGGAGTTTGAATTTTATCGCAAGCTGGTGGAGAAGCAGCTGCTCACCTACCGGCTGCATGGCGACGCCTGGCGTGAGAAAATCACCGAACGCCCGGTAACGCGGCAGGATTTTGATGAGCAACCGCGCGGGCCGTTCATTGTCTGCGTCGATACGTCAGGGTCGATGGGCGGTTTTAACGAGCAGTGCGCTAAGGCCTTTTGTCTGGCCCTCATGCGCGTCGCGCTGGCTGATAACCGTCGCTGCTTTATTATGCTGTTCTCCAGCGAAGTGGTGCATTACGAACTGACCAGCGAGCGCGGGCTGGAGCAGGCGATCCGCTTTTTAAGCCAGCGCTTTCGCGGCGGTACCGATCTGGCCAGCTGTTTTCGCGCCATCATTGAACGTCTGCAAAACCCGCAGTGGGTGGATGCGGATGCCGTCGTGATCTCTGACTTTATCGCCCAGCGGTTGCCGGATGAGGTGATTGCTCAGGTGGGGGAGTTACAGCGTAAGCACCAGCACCGTTTTCACGCGGTGGCGATGTCGGTACACGGCAAACCCGGCATCATGCGCATCTTCGATCATATCTGGCGCTTTGATACCGGGCTGCGTAGCCGCCTGCTGCGACGCTGGCGGCGCTAATTCATTACAGCAGCGCGGAAACGCTTTCGCGAACCTGCGCCGGCCATACGCCGCACTGCACCTGGCCGATATGGTCAAGCTGCAGCAGCAGCATCGTCAGACGAGACTGGCCAATGCCGCCGCCGATAGTCTGCGGCATCTCGCCGCGCAGCAGCGCCTGGTGCCATTCAAGCTGTAGGCGATCTTCATCGCCAGTCACGGCCAGCTGGCGCTTCAGCGCTTCGGCGTCAACGCGGATCCCCATTGAGGAGATCTCGAAAGCATCTTCCAGCACCGGGTTCCAAACCAGGATATCGCCGTTCAGACCGGCAAAGCCTTCAGAAATCTCTGTGCTCCAGTCATCATAATCCGGCGCACGCACGTCGTGGCGCTTACCGTCAGACAGTTTGCCGCCGATACCAATTAAGAAGACGGCCCCCAACTCTTTGGCAATGGCTCGCTCACGGCCTTTGGCATCAAGATCGGGATAGCGGCTCAGCAGCTCCTGGCTGTGAACAAAATGGATCTGTTCCGGCAGAAAAGGCTTCAGGCCAAATTCCTGGCTGACCGCCAGCTCGGTAGCTTTGATCCCGGCGTAGATCGCCTCGACGGTTGCCTTCAGCGTGCCGACGTGACGCTCTTCATCGCCCATCACGCGCTCCCAGTCCCACTGGTCAACATAAACGGAATGGATAGGCGTCAGACGGTCTTCATCGGGGCGAAGGGCCTTCATGTGCGTGTACAGCCCTTCGCCCGCGCTGAAGTCGTGTTGTCCCAGGGTTTGACGCTTCCACTTCGCCAGCGAATGAACCACTTCGAACTGGGCGTCGGGCAGTGTTTTCACTTTTACCTGAACCGCTTTCTCGCAGCCGGACAAGTTATCCTGCGTCCCATCGCCCACGCGGCTTAAGATTGGCGCCTGGACTTCAATCAGGCCAAGCTTCTCTTCCAGCTGACGGGAAAAGTGGGATTTAACGAAACTGATCTGGCGTTGTTTTGCGATATATGCGGTTTTCATTTTTATAACTCCTGCGTCCTGTTGCCATTGATTAAGCAACAAAACAGGGCCGCAATACAATAATCAATCAATAAAAAGCCGCATCGACTTTTAATTCATCAAAATATGACGCTAAAATAGCAAGAACCCTCAAACTTCATAAGAAAAAGATATGGAAAATTATCAGATCGACAATCTGGACCGCGGCATTCTCGATGCGCTGATGGCCAACGCCCGTACCGCCTATGCCGAACTGGCTAAACAGTTCAGCGTCAGCCCGGGCACCATTCATGTGCGCGTCGAAAAGATGAAACAGGCGGGTATCATTACCGGTGCGCGCATTGACGTCAGCCCCAAGCAGCTGGGCTATGATGTCGGCTGCTTTATCGGCATTATTCTCAAGAGCGCCAAGGACTACCCTTCCGCCCTTGCCCGCCTGGAAAGCCTGGAGGAGGTCACCGAGGCTTATTACACCACCGGCCACTACAGCATCTTTATTAAGGTGATGTGTAAATCCATCGATGCCCTGCAGCAGGTACTTATCAACAAGATCCAAACAATTGATGAAATTCAGTCCACCGAGACGCTGATCGTGCTGCAGAACCCGATCATGCGTACCATCAAGCCCTGATCGCTTTTTTTAATCCCACATTTTTCCACAGGTAGATCCCAGCTCGCTCACAGCGTACAATACGCCACTCTGAACAGTTGAGCGGGCGATCGGCGATCATGGCAGACATTACACTTATCAGCGGCAGCACCCTGGGCAGTGCGGAATATGTAGCAGAGCATCTGGCGGAAAAGCTGGAAGAAGCCGGCTACAGCACTGAAATCCAGCACGGTCCGCTGGTTGACGATCTGCAGGCGGAAGGGATCTGGTTAGTTATCTCTTCAACGCATGGCGCCGGCGACATTCCCGACAACCTGGTTCCCTTCTATGACGCATTGCTGGAGCAGAAGGCCGATCTTTCCGCCGTGCGCTTTGGCGCCATCGGGATCGGCAGCCGCGAATACGACACCTTCTGCGGGGCGATCGATAAATTAGAAGCAGCATTGAAGGCCAGCGGCGCAAAACAGATCGGCGAAACGCTGAAAATTAACGTACTGGAACATGAAATTCCGGAGGATCCAGCGGAAATCTGGCTGGGATCCTGGAAAAATTTGCTCTGAGAATTGTAAAGATCGTCGGATCTTCTGTGGATAACCATGCTTAAAAGCTTGGATCAACCGGTAGTTATCCAAAGAATAACCGTCGTATGGTTTTTGTGCTGTGTATAACCCTTCATTTTGATCCCAGCTTATACGGACCAGGATCACCGATCATTCACAGATAGTGATCCTTCTTAAGCTTTTGATCTTACATCGTGGATCCGACTTATCCACAAAGAGAGTCGATCCTAATAAGAGATCACAATAGAACAGATCTCTATATAAAGATCTTCTTTTTAATACTCAGGATCCCGGAGTCTTTCTCAAAAGACCAAAGCCGAGTAGAATCCACGGCCCGGGCTTCAATCCATTTTCAAACCGCGTTATGCGAGGCAGATCACCATGTTTTATCAGGATCCTTTTGACGTCATTATCATTGGCGGGGGTCATGCAGGCACTGAGGCCGCGATGGCCGCAGCGCGAATGGGCCAACAAACCCTGCTTTTGACACACAATATCGACACGCTGGGGCAGATGAGCTGCAACCCGGCGATTGGCGGCATTGGGAAAGGACACCTGGTAAAAGAAGTGGACGCACTCGGCGGATTGATGGCAACCGCGATCGATCAGGCGGGTATTCAGTTTAGGATACTAAACGCCAGCAAAGGGCCCGCGGTACGTGCCACTCGCGCCCAGGCAGACCGCGTGCTGTATCGTCAGGCGGTACGCACCGCGCTGGAGAACCAGCCGAACCTGATGATCTTCCAGCAGGCAGTGGAAGATCTGATTGTTGAAAACGATCGCGTCGTGGGCGCCGTCACCCAGATGGGCCTCAAATTCCGCGCTAAAGCGGTGGTGTTGACCGTCGGGACCTTCCTCGATGGCAAAATCCATATTGGTCTGGACAACTACAGCGGCGGGCGTGCCGGCGATCCGCCGTCAATTCCACTGTCTCGTCGTCTGCGTGAGCTGCCGCTGCGCGTAAGCCGCCTGAAAACCGGAACCCCACCGCGTATTGACGCCCGCACCATCGATTTCAGCGTGCTGGCGCAACAGCACGGCGATAACCCAATGCCGGTCTTCTCGTTCATGGGATCCGCGGATCAGCATCCGCGCCAGGTGCCGTGCTATATCACCCACACCAACGAGAAAACCCATGACGTGATCCGTAATAACCTCGATCGCAGCCCAATGTACGCTGGGGTGATCGAAGGGATCGGGCCACGCTATTGTCCGTCGATCGAAGACAAAGTCATGCGCTTTGCCGATCGCAATCAGCACCAGATCTTCCTTGAACCGGAAGGCCTGACCTCAAACGAAATTTATCCGAATGGTATCTCCACCAGCCTGCCGTTTGATGTGCAAATGCAAATCGTCCGCTCAATGCAGGGGATGGAAAACGCCCGGATCGTCCGTCCCGGCTACGCCATTGAGTACGATTTCTTCGACCCACGCGATCTGAAGCCAACGCTTGAGAGCAAATTTATTCAGGGTCTGTTCTTCGCCGGCCAGATCAACGGTACCACCGGTTATGAAGAAGCTGCGGCTCAGGGGCTGCTGGCCGGTCTTAACGCTGCCCGCTTCTCTGCGGAAAAAGAGGGCTGGGCGCCGCGTCGCGATCAGGCTTACCTCGGCGTGCTGGTGGATGACCTGTGCACTCTGGGTACCAAAGAACCGTACCGCATGTTTACCTCCCGTGCCGAATATCGTCTGATGCTGCGCGAAGATAACGCCGACCTGCGCCTGACCGAACAGGGGCGTGAGCTGGGTCTGGTGGACGATGAACGCTGGGCGCGGTACAACGAAAAGCTGGAAAGCATTGAACGTGAACGTCAGCGTCTGAAATCGACCTGGGTGAACCCGCAGGCAGAGAGCGCCGCCGAAGTGAACGCTCACCTGACGGCGCCGCTGTCGCGTGAAGCGAGTGGTGAAGATCTACTGCGTCGTCCGGAAATGACCTACGAACAACTGATTCAGCTGTCGCCGTTCGCACCGGGACTGGAAGATCAGCAAGCGGCCGAGCAGGTAGAGATCCAGGTGAAGTATGAAGGTTACATCGCGCGCCAGCAGGATGAGATCGAGAAACAGCAGCGTAATGAGAATACCGTGCTGCCGGCGACACTCGATTACCGCCAGGTCACCGGGCTGTCTAACGAAGTGATCGCCAAACTGAACGACCATAAGCCGTCGTCGATAGGGCAGGCGTCACGCATTTCCGGGATCACGCCGGCGGCGATCTCTATTTTGCTGGTCTGGCTGAAAAAGCAGGGGATGCTGCGCCGCAGCGCCTGATTGCGGCCGCCTGCCTGCGCTGATTTCACTGTTGCATAATCAGCGTTCGCCTTTATCATTCATAGCCCGGTAAGCGTTAGCGCCTCCGGGCTCATTATTTTTTGAAGGTACAGACTGTGCTCAACAAACTTTCTCGTCTGCTGGATGAAGCGGGTATTTCGCTCACCGATCACCAGAAAAACCAGCTGGTGGCCTACGTCGGGCTGCTCGATAAGTGGAACAAAGCCTATAACCTGACCTCCGTTCGCGATCCGAATGAGATGCTGGTGCGTCATATCCTCGACAGCATCATCGTGGCGCCTTATCTGCAGGGCTCGCGCTTTATCGATGTCGGGACCGGACCGGGGCTCCCTGGCATTCCACTGGCCATCGTGCGTCCGGAGTCGCATTTCACCCTGCTCGACAGTCTCGGCAAGCGCGTGCGCTTCCTGCGTCAGGTGCAGCATGAGCTGAAGCTGGATAATGTCACCCCGGTGCAGAGCCGCGTGGAAGCCTTCCCGGCCGAACCGCCGTTTGACGGTGTGATAAGCCGCGCCTTCGCATCGCTCAATGATATGGTGAGCTGGTGCCATCATCTGCCGGCAGCGAACGGTCACTTCTATGCACTCAAAGGGTTAGCGCAAAAAGACGAAATGGAAAACCTGCCGGAAGGATATGCCATTGCTGAGGTGATTGAGCTGCATGTTCCTCAGTTGGAAGGGGAGCGACACCTGGTGGTGATTCAACCAAAATCGCGTTAATTTTTATCAAAAAATGTGGAAAAAATGTCGCCCGCGGATGTTACAAAAATAAAGGTCACTCCGCGATATTATCGGGCTGCATTTAACCATGTTTTTACTATGGCTTTTCTTGCAGTTAACTTAGCGTAAGTGATTCACTGACAAAATAGTCAACTTTGAAAATATCAGTGTGCTAAAAATCGACACAGATAAACAGCATAGTGATGTTAAATTTTTATTATAAATGTCAATAAAAGGTTTTTATTGTATGTGAGGTTGTTTTAGATAATGTCCTCACTTTTTATCTTGAATATCAAAAGCATGAAAAATAGTGTTTTATGTCCTTGATTCATTAAAGGGCGCTTGAAATGTTTATTATGTGATCTAATGCACGCTTTAATTGCCGTGTTTCCACGTTATTTGCAGTTTTGTATGACTGCTCACAGAACGCTGAAATGCACGGAAAGTTGTCCGTTGGAAAATAATTAAACATTTATTCACTATTTTGCTACTTATTGTTTGAAATCACGGGGCGTCACCGTATAATTTGTCCGCTTTTTGATGCTTGACTCTTCGTCTTAAAGGACGTTTTATACGACACGCGACATACCTCAAAGGGAGCAGGAGTAAAAACGTGATGTCAGTGTCGCTCTTGAGTCGAAACGTTGCTCGCAAGCTTCTGTTTATTCAGTTACTGGCAGTAATAGCAAGTGGACTGCTGTTCAGCCTCAAAGACCCCTTCTGGGGCATTTCCGCAGTATGCGGCGGTTTGGCGGTGGTTTTGCCGAACCTGATGTTTATGATTTTTGCCTGGCGTCATCAGGCGCATACACCAGCAAAAGGCCGTGTGGCCTGGACCTTCGCCTTCGGTGAAGCCTTCAAGGTGTTGCTGACCTTCGCCCTTCTGGCGATGGCGCTGGCTGTTTTAAAAGTGGTATTTATGCCGCTGATCGTGACGTGGGTTTTGGTGCTGGTGGTACAAGTTCTGGCGCCAGCTGTAATCAACAACAAAGGGTAAAAGGCATCATGGCTTCAGAAAATATGACGCCGCAGGAATACATAAGTCACCATCTGAACAACCTTCAGATTGACTTGCGTACTTTCTCGCTGGTGGATCCGCACAACCCCCCGGCCACCTTCTGGACGCTCAACATTGACTCCATGTTCTTCTCGGTGGTTCTCGGTCTGCTGTTCCTGGCCATGTTCCGTAGCGTTGCTAAGAAAGCGACCAGCGGCGTACCAGGGAAATTCCAGACCTTCATCGAAATGATCATCGGCTTCGTCCATGGCAGCGTCAAAGACATGTACCATGGCAAGAGCAAGGTTATCGCGCCGCTGGCGCTGACCGTGTTCGTCTGGGTCTTCCTGATGAACCTGATGGACCTGCTGCCAATCGACCTGATTCCTTATATCGGCGAACACATTTTCGGCCTGCCTGCACTGCGCGTGGTTCCGTCTGCCGACGTGAACATCACCCTGTCGATGGCGCTTGGCGTGTTCATCCTGATTATTTTCTACAGCATCAAAATGAAAGGCGTAGGTGGGTTCGTTAAAGAACTGACCATGCAGCCGTTCAATCACTGGGCGTTCATTCCTGTCAACTTAATCCTTGAAGGGGTAAGCCTGCTGTCCAAACCGGTTTCTCTCGGTCTGCGACTGTTCGGCAACATGTATGCCGGTGAGCTGATTTTCATTCTGATTGCTGGTCTGTTGCCGTGGTGGTCACAGTGGGTTCTGAATGTGCCTTGGGCCATTTTCCACATCCTGATTATTACGCTGCAAGCCTTCATCTTCATGGTTCTGACGATTGTCTATCTGTCGATGGCGTCTGAAGAGCATTGATTTTTACCAACACTACTACGTTTTAACTGAAACAAACTGGAGACTGTCATGGAAAACCTGAATATGGATCTGCTGTACATGGCTGCCGCTGTGATGATGGGTCTGGCGGCAATCGGTGCTGCGATCGGTATCGGCATCCTCGGAGGTAAATTCCTGGAAGGCGCAGCGCGTCAACCGGATCTGATTCCTCTGCTGCGTACTCAGTTCTTTATCGTTATGGGTCTGGTGGATGCTATCCCGATGATCGCTGTAGGTCTGGGTCTGTACGTGATGTTCGCCGTCGCGTAGTAAGTTGTTAGAAACCTAAGCCACAGAGTTAATTAAAGAGGTATTGTGCTGTGAACATGAACGCAACAATCCTCGGCCAGGCCATCGCGTTTGTTATCTTCGTATGGTTCTGCATGAAGTACGTATGGCCGCCTTTAATGGCTGCCATCGAAAAACGCCAGAAAGAGATTTCTGACGGTTTAGCTTCTGCAGAACGCGCTAAGAAAGATTTGGACCTTGCACAGGCCAACGCGACCGACCAGCTGAAAAAAGCGAAAGCGGAAGCCCAGGTAATCATTGAGCAGGCGAACAAGCGTCGCTCTCAGATTCTGGACGAAGCTAAAGCTGAAGCAGAACAGGAACGCACCAAAATCGTTGCACAAGCGCAGGCTGAAATTGATGCTGAGCGTAAACGTGCACGTGAGGAGCTGCGTAAGCAGGTCGCTATCCTGGCTGTTGCTGGCGCCGAGAAGATCATCGAACGTTCCGTGGATGAAGCTGCTAACAGCGACATCGTGGATAAACTTGTCGCTGAACTGTAAGGAGGGAGGGGCTGATGTCTGAATTTGTAACGGTAGCTCGCCCCTACGCCAAAGCAGCTTTTGACTTTGCCGTCGAACACAACAGTGTTGAACGCTGGCAGGATATGCTGGCGTTTGCCGCCGAAGTGACCAAAAACGACCAAATGGCAGAGCTTCTCTCCGGTGCTTTGGCGCCGGAAACGCTCTCAGAAGCGTTTATCGCTATCTGCGGTGAGCAACTCGACGAAAACGGCCAGAACCTGATTAAGGTGATGGCGGAAAACAATCGTCTGAAGGTGCTCCCGGACGTTCTTGAGCAATTCATTCACCTGCGCGCGGCCAGTGAGGCCATCGCAGAGGTAGAAGTAATATCTGCCAACCAACTGAGTGATGAACAGCTTGCCAGGATCGTCAGCGCGA
This sequence comes from Klebsiella sp. X1-16S-Nf21, assembly GCF_002837615.1. Taxonomy (NCBI): domain Bacteria; kingdom Pseudomonadati; phylum Pseudomonadota; class Gammaproteobacteria; order Enterobacterales; family Enterobacteriaceae; genus Klebsiella; species Klebsiella sp. X1-16S-Nf21. The sequence continues at coordinate 66,713 of NZ_PJDK01000014.1, read as the reverse complement.
TGGAAAAACGTCTGTCACGCAAAGTTAAGCTGAATTGCAAAATCGATAAGTCTGTTATGGCAGGTATTATCATCCGTGCGGGTGATATGGTCATTGATGGCAGCGTACGCGGCCGTCTTGATCGCCTTGCAGACGTCTTGCAGTCTTAAGGGGACTGGAGCATGCAACTGAATTCCACCGAAATCAGCGAACTGATCAAGCAGCGCATTGCTCAGTTCAATGTTGTGAGCGAAGCTCATAACGAAGGTACTATTGTTTCTGTAAGTGACGGTGTTATCCGCATCCACGGCCTTGCCGAATGTATGCAGGGTGAGATGATCTCCCTGCCGGGTAACCGTTACGCTATCGCATTGAACCTGGAGCGTGACTCCGTTGGTGCCGTGGTGATGGGTCCGTATGCTGACCTCGCCGAAGGCATGAAGGTTAAATGTACTGGCCGTATCCTGGAAGTTCCGGTTGGCCGTGGCCTGCTGGGCCGTGTGGTTAACACCCTGGGCGCGCCAATTGATGGTAAAGGTCCGCTGGAAAACGACGGTTTCTCCGCCGTAGAAGCGATCGCACCGGGCGTCATCGAACGTCAGTCCGTCGATCAGCCGGTACAGACCGGTTATAAATCCGTTGACGCCATGATCCCAATCGGTCGTGGTCAGCGTGAACTGATCATCGGCGACCGTCAGACCGGTAAAACTGCGCTGGCTATCGATGCCATCATCAACCAGCGTGATTCCGGTATCAAGTGCGTCTATGTTGCTATCGGCCAGAAAGCGTCCACCATCTCTAACGTGGTGCGTAAACTGGAAGAGCACGGCGCGCTGGCTAACACCATTGTGGTGGTAGCGACTGCATCCGAATCTGCTGCACTGCAATACCTGGCGCCATACGCGGGTTGCGCAATGGGCGAATACTTCCGCGACCGCGGTGAAGATGCGCTGATCATTTACGATGACCTGTCTAAACAGGCTGTTGCTTATCGTCAGATCTCCCTGCTGCTCCGTCGTCCGCCAGGACGTGAAGCCTTCCCGGGCGACGTATTCTACCTCCACTCTCGTCTGCTGGAGCGTGCTGCGCGTGTTAACGCCGAATACGTTGAAGCTTTCACCAAAGGTGAAGTGAAAGGGAAAACCGGTTCTCTGACCGCACTGCCGATTATCGAAACGCAGGCGGGTGACGTTTCCGCATTCGTTCCGACCAACGTAATCTCCATTACCGATGGTCAGATCTTCCTGGAAACCAACCTGTTCAACGCCGGTATTCGTCCTGCGGTTAACCCGGGTATCTCCGTATCCCGTGTTGGTGGTGCAGCGCAGACCAAGATCATGAAGAAACTGTCCGGTGGTATCCGTACCGCACTGGCGCAGTATCGTGAACTGGCAGCGTTCTCCCAGTTTGCATCCGACCTTGACGATGCAACGCGCAAACAGCTGGACCACGGTCAGAAAGTGACCGAACTGCTGAAACAGAAACAGTATGCGCCGATGTCCGTTGCGCAGCAGTCTCTGGTTCTGTTCGCAGCAGAACGTGGTTACCTGGCTGATGTAGAACTGGCGAAAATCGGTAGCTTCGAAGCCGCTCTGCTGGCTTACGTCGACCGTGATCACGCTCCGCTGATGCAAGAGATTAACCAGTCCGGTGGCTATAACGACGAAATCGAAGGCAAGCTGAAAGGCATCCTCGATTCCTTCAAAGCAACCCAGTCCTGGTAACGTCTGGCGGTCTGTCTTAGGGCAGGCCGCAAGGCATTGAGGAGAAGCTCATGGCCGGCGCAAAAGAGATACGTAGTAAGATCGCAAGCGTCCAGAACACGCAAAAGATCACTAAAGCGATGGAGATGGTCGCCGCTTCCAAAATGCGTAAATCGCAGGAGCGTATGGCGGCCAGCCGTCCTTACGCAGATACTATGCGCAAAGTGATTGGTCACCTTGCGAACGGTAATCTGGAATATAAGCACCCTTACCTGGAAGAACGCGACGTTAAGCGCGTGGGCTACCTGGTGGTGTCGACCGACCGTGGTCTGTGCGGCGGCTTGAACATTAACCTGTTCAAGAAACTGCTGGCGGAAATGAAAGCATGGTCCGATAAAGGCGTTCAGTGCGACCTCGCAATGATCGGCTCTAAGGGCGTCTCTTTCTTTAACGCCGTTGGCGGTAACGTGGTTGCACAGGTGACCGGTATGGGGGATAACCCCTCCCTGTCCGAACTGATCGGCCCGGTAAAAGTGATGTTGCAGGCCTATGATGAAGGCCGTCTGGACAAGCTGTACGTTGTCAGCAACAAATTTATTAACACCATGTCTCAGGTTCCGACGATCACTCAGCTGCTGCCGTTACCGGCATCAGAAGACGCTGATCTGAAACGTAAATCCTGGGATTACCTGTACGAACCCGATCCGAAAGCGCTGCTGGATACCCTCCTGCGTCGTTATGTCGAATCTCAGGTCTATCAGGGCGTGGTAGAAAACCTGGCCAGCGAGCAGGCCGCACGTATGGTGGCGATGAAAGCCGCGACCGACAATGGCGGCAGCCTGATTAAAGAGCTGCAGTTGGTATACAACAAAGCTCGACAGGCCAGCATTACTCAGGAACTCACCGAGATCGTCGGTGGTGCATCCGCGGTATAACCAGGTTAATTCGTAGAGGATTCAAGATGGCTACTGGAAAAATTGTCCAGGTAATCGGCGCCGTAGTTGACGTCGAATTCCCTCAGGATGCCGTACCGCGCGTGTACGAAGCTCTTGAGGTGCAGAATGGTAAAGAAGTTCTGGTGCTGGAAGTTCAGCAGCAGCTCGGCGGCGGTATCGTTCGTACCATCGCCATGGGTTCTTCCGATGGTCTTCGCCGCGGTCTGGAAGTAAAAGACCTCGAGCACCCAATCGAAGTCCCGGTAGGTAAAGCAACACTGGGTCGTATCATGAACGTACTGGGTCAGCCGGTCGACATGAAAGGCGACATCGGTGAAGAAGAGCGTTGGGCTATCCACCGCGCAGCACCTTCCTATGAAGAGCTGTCCAGCTCTCAGGAACTGCTGGAAACCGGTATCAAAGTTATCGACCTGATGTGTCCGTTCGCGAAGGGCGGTAAAGTTGGTCTGTTCGGTGGTGCGGGTGTAGGTAAAACCGTAAACATGATGGAGCTGATCCGTAACATCGCGATCGAGCACTCCGGTTACTCTGTGTTTGCGGGCGTCGGTGAGCGTACTCGTGAGGGTAACGACTTCTACCACGAAATGACCGACTCCAACGTTATCGATAAAGTATCCCTGGTGTACGGCCAGATGAACGAGCCGCCGGGAAACCGTCTGCGCGTTGCGCTGACCGGCCTGACCATGGCTGAGAAATTCCGTGACGAAGGTCGTGACGTTCTGCTGTTCGTCGATAACATCTATCGTTACACCCTGGCCGGTACTGAAGTATCCGCACTGCTGGGTCGTATGCCTTCAGCGGTAGGTTATCAGCCGACTCTGGCGGAAGAGATGGGCGTTCTGCAGGAACGTATCACCTCCACCAAAACCGGTTCTATCACCTCCGTACAGGCGGTATACGTACCGGCGGATGACTTAACTGACCCATCCCCAGCCACTACCTTTGCTCACTTAGATGCAACCGTAGTACTGAGCCGTCAGATCGCTTCCCTGGGTATTTACCCGGCCGTTGACCCGCTGGACTCCACCAGCCGTCAGCTGGATCCGCTGGTTGTTGGTCAGGAACACTACGACACCGCGCGTGGCGTTCAGTCCATCCTGCAGCGTTATCAGGAACTGAAAGATATCATCGCCATCCTCGGTATGGACGAACTGTCTGAAGAAGACAAACTGGTGGTAGCTCGCGCACGTAAGATCCAGCGCTTCCTGTCCCAGCCGTTCTTCGTAGCAGAAGTCTTTACCGGTTCTCCGGGCAAATACGTGGCGCTGAAAGACACTATCCGTGGCTTTAAAGGCATCATGGAAGGCGAATACGATCACCTGCCAGAGCAGGCGTTCTACATGGTCGGTTCCATCGACGAAGCCGTGGAAAAAGCCAAAAAACTTTAACGCCTTAATCGGAGGGTGATATGGCAATGACTTACCACCTGGACGTCGTCAGCGCAGAGTTACAAATGTTCTCTGGTCTGGTCGAAAAAATCCAGGTAACGGGTAGCGAAGGTGAACTGGGTATTTACCCGGGACACGCGCCGCTGCTCACCGCCATTAAGCCTGGTATGATTCGCATCGTTAAACAGCACGGTCATGAAGAGTTTATCTATCTGTCTGGCGGCATTCTTGAAGTGCAGCCTGGCAGCGTGACCGTTCTGGCGGATACCGCAATTCGCGGTCAGGACCTCGACGAAGCGCGAGCGCTGGAAGCGAAACGCAAAGCCGAAGAGCACATTAAGAGCTCCCATGGCGATGTGGATTACGCTCAGGCGTCTGCGGAACTGGCCAAAGCGATCGCTAAACTGCGCGTTATCGAGTTGACCAAAAAAGCGATGTAACACCGGCTTGAACGTAAAAAGCCAGTCTGGTTTCCAGGCTGGCTTTTTTTATGGCTAGCGGCTGGCGAGTGGATAAAGTGAAAACAGGATCCACCCTTAATTGTTATTGATTAGTTAAATGATGAGGCGTAGACTCTATTTTTGTGATGTATGTCACATAAAAGAGCGTTATCAACCGCACCTGCGTCAGGAAATCATCATGAAACTGTTCCATAAAATCATCGCCAAATTCAGCGTACTGAGCTTCTAAGCCACGCGCTATTCCCCGGCTTGCACGACGTATCGCCCATCAAAACGACAACACTGGCGATGTGCAACCGGTAAATGAAGGTCACCTGACGGTGGCCTTTTGTATTTTATTGATGCCACCAATCACTTCAGCTCTCCCCTGCCTGCGGCTGATTTACACTCAGTCGGCTCATCTCCTGTTAATCTCCGCCAATAGGGCCGCGCTCTGCCGCTTTATTCAGGTGGCGAAAAAACAGCAAAAGCAGTGAGATAGTCAATGATTACCCTCCCCACCCCCCTTTTTCAGCGTTAAACTGATTTGCAGTGGTTAAAAATAGCGTCATAAAATGGTGTATAACCGCGAGCCTGGGCGTTTTCTCCACGTCTCGTTTTATGATGAAAAATATGTAGAAATTTCAACGTGAAAGGCTTTTACTTTCCGTTCTAACTACCGTCAGGATGAGTATGTCAAATAGTGCGATGAGCGTGGTTATCCTTGCCGCAGGCAAAGGGACCCGCATGTATTCCGATCTTCCTAAGGTGCTGCATACCCTGGCCGGGAAGCCAATGGTGCAGCATGTCATTGATGCCGCTAACGATTTAGGCGCATGTGCGGTGCATCTGGTGTACGGTCACGGTGGCGATCTGCTGCGTCAGACCCTCCATGAAGACAACCTGAACTGGGTGCTGCAGGCCGAGCAGCTCGGAACCGGACACGCCATGCAGCAGGCAGCACCCTTCTTCAATGATGATGAAGACATCCTGATGCTCTATGGCGACGTGCCGCTGATCTCGGTTGAGACGCTACAGCGCCTGCGCGCCGCGAAACCACTGGGTGGCATTGGTCTGCTGACGGTGAAGCTGGATGACCCAACGGGCTACGGCCGCATTACCCGTGAAAATGACCAGGTGACGGGCATCGTTGAGCACAAAGATGCCAGCGAGGCCCAGCGCCAGATCCAGGAAATCAACACCGGGATCCTGATCGCCGGCGGAGCAGACCTCAAGCGCTGGCTGGCGAAGCTCACCAATAACAACGCTCAGGGCGAATACTACATCACCGATATCATCGCCATGGCGTATCAGGAAGGGCGCGAGATCGTCGCGGTGCATCCGCAGCGCCTGAGCGAAGTCGAAGGCGTCAACAATCGCCTGCAGCTTGCGCGCCTGGAGCGCGTCTACCAGGCTGAGCAGGCAGAAAAATTACTGCTGGCGGGCGTGATGCTGCGCGATCCGGCACGTTTCGATCTGCGCGGCACGCTGCAGCACGGGCGTGATGTGGAGATCGATACTAACGTTATTCTGGAAGGCAACGTGGTGTTGGGCGATCGTGTGAAAATCGGCGCTGGCTGCGTGATCAAAAACAGCACCATCGGCGATGACTGCGAAATTAGCCCCTACAGCGTGGTGGAAGATGCCCAGCTGCAGGCTGCCTGCACCATCGGCCCATTTGCCCGTCTGCGTCCGGGCGCCGAACTGCTGGAAGGCGCCCACGTTGGTAACTTCGTGGAAATGAAAAAAGCGCGTCTCGGGAAAGGCTCCAAGGCGGGTCATCTGACCTATCTGGGCGATGCGGAGATCGGTGATAACGTCAATATCGGCGCCGGCACCATCACCTGCAACTACGATGGTGCGAACAAGCATAAAACGATTATTGGCGATGATGTCTTTGTCGGCTCGGATACCCAGCTGGTGGCGCCCGTCACGGTAGGCAACGGCGTCACTATCGCCGCCGGGACCACCGTCACGCGCAATATCGCCGATAACGAACTGGTGTTGAGCCGCGTACCGCAGGTCCACAAACAGGGCTGGCAGCGTCCGGTGAAGAAGAAATAATTTGGATTATCGCCGGGGAAATATGCCCGGCGAACCAGGATGAGAGGGTCAATATAGACCCCCGTCCGCAGGCAGTACCATAACAATAACCCCACTCTCTACAAGGCTCGGGGCGCCCGGAAAACGGGCAAATACAGGTCAGCGACAACGCATGGCATATCGCCATTATCAGGAAATTTAACTATGTGTGGAATTGTTGGCGCAGTCGCGCAGCGTGATATTGCTGAAATCCTTCTCGAAGGTTTACGTCGTCTGGAATACCGTGGGTATGACTCTGCCGGTCTGGCGGTGGTCGACAGCGAAGGTCATATGACCCGCGTGCGTCGCTTGGGTAAAGTTCAGATGCTGGCTCAGGCGGTAGAAGAGCAGCCGTTACATGGTGGTACCGGGATCGCCCATACTCGCTGGGCGACGCACGGCGAACCGTCCGAGAGCAATGCGCATCCGCATGTTTCTGAACACATTGTGGTGGTCCATAACGGGATCATTGAGAACCATGAGCCGCTGCGTGCCCTGCTGCAGTCTCGCGGCTATGTCTTCGTCACCGAGACCGATACCGAAGTTATCGCCCATCTGGTGCACTGGGAGCTGGAACAAGGTGGTACCTTGCGTGAAGCCGTGCTGCGCGCTATTCCACAGCTGCGCGGCGCCTACGGTACGGTGATCATGGATACCCGTGACCCGGGAACCCTGCTGGCGGCTCGCTCCGGTAGCCCGCTGGTGATTGGCCTGGGAATGGGCGAAAACTTTATCGCTTCCGACCAGCTGGCATTGCTGCCAGTGACCCGCCGCTTTATCTTCCTCGAAGAGGGCGATATTGCCGAAGTCACTCGCCGCTCGGTGGTGATTTTCGATAAATCTGGCGCGGAAGTGAAACGCCAGGAGATCGAATCCAATCTGCAGTATGACGCTGGCGATAAAGGTATCTACCGCCACTATATGCAGAAAGAGATTTTCGAGCAGCCGAACGCGATTAAGAACACCCTGACCGGGCGCATCAGCCATGGCGAAGTGGATCTCAGCGAGCTGGGGCCGAACGCCAATGAAATGCTGGCTCAGGTTGAACATATTCAGATTGTTGCCTGCGGGACTTCCTATAACTCCGGGATGGTCTCCCGTTACTGGTTCGAAGCATTAGCCGGCGTCCCATGCGATGTAGAAATCGCCTCGGAATTCCGCTATCGCAAGTCCGCGGTGCGTCGCAATAGCCTGATGATCACCCTCTCCCAGTCGGGTGAAACCGCCGATACCCTGGCGGCGCTGCGTCTGTCGAAAGAGCTGGGCTATCTCGGCTCGCTGGCTATCTGCAACGTACCGGGCTCGTCACTGGTGCGTGAGTCCGATCTGGCGCTGATGACCAAAGCCGGAACGGAAATCGGCGTGGCCTCGACCAAAGCCTTTACCACTCAGCTAACCGTGCTGTTGATGCTGGTGGCGAAGCTGGCGCGACTGAAAGGTCAGGATGCGTCTATCGAGCATGATATCGTGCACGGCCTTCAGGCCCTGCCGAACCGTATCGAGCAGATGCTCTCCCAGGACAAGCGTATTGAGCAGCTGGCGGAGCGTTTCTCTGATAAGCACCATGCGCTGTTCCTTGGCCGCGGCGATCAGTACCCGATCGCCATGGAAGGGGCGCTGAAGCTGAAAGAGATCTCCTACATTCACGCGGAAGCCTATGCGGCGGGCGAGCTTAAGCACGGCCCGCTGGCGCTGATTGATGCGGAAATGCCGGTGATTGTGGTGGCGCCGAACAACGAGTTGCTGGAAAAACTGAAATCCAACATCGAAGAGGTTCGTGCCCGCGGCGGTGAGCTGTATGTCTTCGCCGACGGTGAAGCCGGCTTCAACGGTAGCGACAACATGCACATCATCGAGATGCCGCATGTCGAAGAGACGATCGCCCCTATCTTCTATACGGTACCGCTGCAGCTGTTGGCTTATCACGTCGCGCTGATCAAAGGCACTGACGTTGACCAGCCGCGTAACCTGGCGAAATCGGTAACGGTTGAGTAAAACCATCATTACTTGCAAAGGGCTGCCGGCGGCGGCCCTTTTTATTTTCACCTGCTGTTTATTACCGAACTTGCGCGAAATATTTTGGCTGGCGGTAGGTGACAAACGAACGTTTTGCGGTCCGATTTCGCTGTCATAAAAAGAAAATTATTCTGTCATTGCACGGTCATGATTACAGATAACTATCTGAGTTATATATTTATTATTTGCTGTAAAATCCCTTCTTTCTGCCTGTCATAAAACTGTCATAATTCGTACATTTTACTGTCACCTCTTTGACCTATTTTGCTCACCATAGCCTCGAAACAATGATTTACGAATCCCAGCAGGAGACATTATGAACGTTATGCGTACCACCGTCGCAACAGTTGTCGCCGCGACCTTATCGATGAGCGCTTTCTCTGCCTTCGCAGCAGCAAGCCTGACTGGCGCAGGCGCAACTTTCCCTGCGCCGGTGTATGCCAAATGGGCTGACACCTATCAGAAAGAAACCGGCAATAAAGTGAACTACCAGGGTATTGGTTCCTCTGGTGGCGTTAAGCAGATTATTGCCAACACCGTTGATTTCGGTGCTTCTGATGCTCCGCTGGCTGATGACAAACTGACCCAGGAAGGTCTGTTCCAGTTCCCGACCGTGATTGGCGGCGTGGTACTGGCGGTTAACCTGCCTGGCGTGAAATCCGGCGAACTGGTGCTGGATGGCAAAACCCTCGGTGATATCTACCTGGGTAAAATTAAAAAATGGGATGACGCAGCGATCGCTAAACTCAACCCGGGCCTGAAGCTGCCGTCGCAGAACATCGCCGTGGTCCGCCGCGCCGATGGTTCCGGTACCTCCTTCGTCTTCACCAGCTACCTGTCCAAAGTGAATGAAGAGTGGAAATCGAAAATCGGCGCCGGCTCTACCGTTAACTGGCCAACCGGCCTGGGCGGTAAAGGCAACGACGGTATCGCCGCCTTTGTTCAGCGTCTGCCGGGCTCGATTGGTTACGTTGAATACGCTTACGCCAAGCAAAACAACCTCGCGTATACCAAGCTGGTCTCTGCCGACGGCAAGCCGGTTAGCCCGACTGAAGACAACTTCGCTAACGCCGCAAAAGGCGTTGACTGGAGCAAGTCTTTCGCTCAGGACCTGACCAACCAGAAAGGCGAAAATGCATGGCCGATCACCTCAACCACCTTCATCCTGGTGCATAAGGCGACCAACAAGCCGGAACAGACCGCTGAAGTGCTGAAGTTCTTCGACTGGGCGTATAAAAACGGCGGGAAAGAAGCGAATGCGCTGGATTACGCGACGCTGCCGGAAAGCGTGGTAGAGCAGGTTCGCGCGGCATGGAAAACCAACGTCAAAGACAGCAGCGGTAAAGCGCTGTACTAACAGTAGATTTTTGACGAAGATGGCGGGGGCGTTCAGGCGCTGCCCGCCCTACGGTTCAGACTGTAGGCCCGGAAGCGAACGCCACCGGGCATTTATTCGAACAAGTTTTAATACGTAAAGAGTAATCTATGGCTGCAACCAAGCCTGCATTTACCCCTCCGGGGAAAAAGGGTGACATGATTTTCAGTGCGCTGGTAAAACTGGCTGCGCTGATTGTGCTATTGATGCTGGGCGGCATCATCGTTTCCCTGATCATCTCTTCCTGGCCGAGCATTCAAAAGTTTGGCTTTGCTTTTTTGTGGACCAAAGAGTGGGATGCGCCCAACGAAATCTTCGGCGCGCTGGTACCGATTTACGGAACCCTGGTGACCTCCTTTATCGCGCTGCTGATCGCCGTCCCAGTGAGCTTTGGCATCGCGCTGTTTCTGACCGAACTGTCCCCCGCCTGGCTCAAGCGTCCGCTGGGCATTGCGATTGAGCTGCTGGCGGCAATCCCGAGTATCGTGTACGGCATGTGGGGCCTGTTTATTTTCGCCCCGCTGTTTGCGACTTACTTCCAGGAGCCGGTCGGTAACGTCCTGTCGACCATCCCGTTCGTCGGCGCGCTGTTTGCCGGCCCGGCGTTTGGTATCGGTATTCTCGCCGCTGGCGTCATTCTGGCCATCATGATCATCCCTTATATCGCCGCGGTCATGCGTGATGTTTTCGAACAGACGCCGGTGATGATGAAAGAGTCGGCCTATGGCATCGGCTGCACCACCTGGGAGGTGATCTGGCGCATTGTCTTACCGTTCACCAAGAATGGGGTGATCGGCGGGGTGATGCTCGGTCTGGGCCGCGCGCTGGGTGAAACCATGGCGGTAACTTTTATTATCGGCAACACCTACCAGCTCGACAGCATCTCGTTGTATATGCCAGGGAATAGTATTACCTCCGCGCTGGCTAATGAGTTCGCCGAAGCGGAAACCGGCCTGCACGTGGCGGCGCTGATGGAGCTGGGCCTGATCCTGTTCGTTATCACCTTTATCGTTCTGGCCGCGTCTAAGTTCATGATTATGCGCCTCGCGAAGAATGAGGGGGCACGCTAATGGCGACCATTGAATTGCAAACCTCTACCGAGCTGGCGGAGTCCCGTCGCAAGATGCAGGCCAAACGTCGTATGAAGAACCGTATCGCTCTGGCGCTGTCGATGGCGACCATGGCGTTTGGTTTGTTCTGGCTTATCTGGATCCTGATGGCGACGATAACCCGCGGTTTCGATGGCATGAGTCTGGCGCTCTTCACCGAAATGACGCCGCCGCCGAATACGGCGGGCGGTGGCCTGGCTAACGCCCTCGCCGGCAGCGGCCTGCTGATCCTGTGGGCAACCGTCTTTGGTACGCCGCTGGGTATCCTTGCCGGAATTTATCTGGCGGAGTATGGCCGCAAATCGGTGCTGGCGGAAATCATCCGTTTTATCAACGATATTCTGCTTTCCGCGCCGTCTATCGTGGTCGGCCTGTTTGTCTACACCATCGTGGTGGCGCAGATGCAGCACTTCTCGGGCTGGGCGGGCGTTATCGCGCTGGCGCTGCTGCAGGTGCCTATCGTTATTCGTACCACCGAAAACATGCTGAAGCTGGTGCCGGATAGCCTGCGTGAAGCGGCCTATGCGCTGGGGACGCCGAAGTGGAAGATGATCTCGGCGATCACCCTGAAAGCGTCCGTCTCAGGGATTATGACCGGGATCCTGCTGGCTATCGCCCGTATCGCCGGGGAAACGGCGCCGCTGCTGTTCACTGCGCTGTCCAACCAGTTCTGGAGCACCGACATGATGCAGCCGATTGCTAACCTGCCGGTGACCATTTTCAAATTTGCCATGAGTCCGTTTGCGGAGTGGCAGCAACTGGCATGGGCCGGGGTATTGATTATCACCCTGTGCGTCTTGCTGCTGAACATCCTGGCGCGCGTTATCTTCGCCAAGAAGAAACACGGTTAATTTTTTGCGGCGCAGCGAATGCTGCGCTGAATGAGGAAGAGATAGAGATGAGTATGGTGAATACAGCTCCGGGTAAGATTTCAGTTCGTAACCTGAACTTCTACTACGGCAAATTCCATGCCCTGAAGAACATCAACCTGGATATCACCAAAAACCAGGTGACGGCGTTTATCGGTCCGTCAGGCTGTGGTAAATCCACCCTGCTGCGCACGTTCAACAAAATGTTCGAACTGTATCCGGAGCAGCGCGCGGAAGGCGAGATCCTGCTGGATGGCGACAACATTCTGACCAACACCCAGGATATCGCCCTGCTGCGCGCTAAGGTTGGCATGGTGTTCCAGAAACCAACGCCGTTCCCGATGTCCATTTATGACAATATCGCCTTCGGCGTGCGCCTGTTTGAAAAGCTGTCCCGTGCCGATATGGACGAGCGCGTGCAGTGGGCGCTGACCAAAGCCGCATTATGGAACGAAACCAAAGATAAATTGCACCAGAGCGGGTATTCTCTCTCCGGTGGCCAGCAACAGCGCCTGTGCATCGCGCGCGGTATCGCGATCCGCCCGGAAGTGCTGCTGCTTGATGAGCCGTGCTCCGCGCTGGACCCGATCTCCACCGGGCGTATCGAAGAGCTGATCACCGAGCTGAAACAGGACTACACCGTCGTTATCGTGACTCACAACATGCAGCAGGCTGCGCGTTGCTCCGACCATACGGCATTTATGTATCTTGGCGAGCTGATTGAGTTCAGCAACACGGACGACCTGTTCACCAAGCCCGCGAAGAAACAAACTGAAGATTATATTACTGGCCGCTACGGTTGATTTGCCCTTGTGCTTTCAGGCTCTCACCAGTTGGGCAATCAGGAGACACCATGGACAACCTAAATCTTAACAAACATATTTCCGGCCAGTTCAACGCTGAACTGGAGTATATCCGCACCCAGGTGATGACCATGGGTGGGCTGGTGGAGCAACAGCTTTCTGATGCGATCACCGCCATGCATAACCAGGACAGCGATCTGGCGAAACGCGTCATCGACGGCGACAAGCAGGTCAACATGATGGAAGTGGCGATCGACGAGGCCTGCGTGCGCATCATCGCCAAGCGCCAGCCGACCGCCAGCGACCTGCGTCTGGTGATGGCGATCATCAAGACTATCGCTGAGCTGGAACGCATCGGCGACGTGGCGGATAAAATCTGCCGCACCGCGCTGGAGAAGTTTTCCCAGCAGCACCAGCCGCTGCTGGTGAGCCTCGAATCGCTGGGCCGTCACACGGTGCAGATGCTGCATGACGTACTGGATGCGTTTGCGCGTATGGATCTCGACGAAGCGGTACGTATCTATCGCGAAGATAAAAAAGTCGACCAGGAGTATGAAGGCATCGTACGCCAGCTGATGACCTACATGATGGAAGACTCGCGCACTATCCCCAGCGTCCTGACCGCGCTGTTCTGCGCGCGCTCCATCGAGCGTATTGGCGACCGCTGCCAGAATATCTGCGAATATATTTTCTACTTCGTCAAAGGTCAGGATTTCCGTCACGTTGGCGGCGATGAGCTGGATAAACTGCTCGCCGGCAAAGATCCGAAAGAGTAATAATCATTCTGTCTAATTCTGGTAAATGGCTTTATCAGAATTAGATATGATTTATCTCGTGGCAGCGAGATTGCTGAGATTATCGTCACAATTAACAATCTGCCCGTTTGAGTTATTCATTTTATCGCGTAACAATCAACGCCCACTCCTGAGCTTAAACGCTCAGGGTGGTTTAAACGGATTGTGACTGCGACAGCAGGCAAAACCTGATATTGCCCCTACGGCGGCGGTATCAGGTTTTTTTGTTTTATGCGGGCCAATAATGGCTGAATGAGGGTTGCTACCGCGATGTGCGGGCAAAACCTGAAGAGGATTATCTGTTAAGGCAGATGGTCTTCTTCAGGTTTTTTTTTGCTTTTGTCTAACTGCAAAAATAACAGCCGCCGCGACCTCAAACGGTATGGATAGGGCTATTAGAACCTGCGCGGGATGGTTGTTGCTGTCGTGTTTTATTTACGCCAATGCTTATATAAAGGAATATTATGATGAGAAAAAACAGGATCGCTTCGGCGATAGTCTTGCTGGCGCCTCTTTGTTATTCCACCACTCTGATAGCAAGCCCGTTGACGGTGGAGCAACGACTTGAGCTGCTGGAGAAAGCGCTCAAAGACACGCAAAAAGAGCTCAAAAAATATCAGGACCAGGAGAGAAAAAGAGACCAGATTTGGGCCTCATGGTCTCCGCCTGCGGAAGGTCAGAAGCGCAAGACCGGGGTGGCGGCCGCCGGTCCGAAAACGGCGGTTAAACCGGATGCGGTGCTGGTTAAAAATCAACAACCTGCCACGGATGGCGCGCCAGCCTACAGCGCGATGACGCTGAAAGATTTTAGCACGTTCGTGAAAGATGAAATTGGCTTCAGCTATAACGGCTACTTCCGTTCCGGCTGGGGCACCGCCTCGCACGGCTCGCCAAAATCGTGGGCGATCGGTTCGCTTGGCCGCCTGGGCAATGAATATTCCGGCTGGTTCGATCTGCAGCTGAAGCAGCGGGTGTTTCAGGAAGGTGATAAACGCGTTGATGCCATCGTGATGCTCGACGGGAACGTCGGCCAGCAGTACTCCTCAGGCTGGTTTGGTGACAATGCCGGCGGCGAAAACTACATCCAGTTCTCGGATATGTACGTTAACACCAAAGGGTTCCTGCCGTTTGCCCCGGAAGCCGATTTCTGGGTCGGCAAACACGGGGCGCCAAAAATCGAAATCCAGATGCTGGACTGGAAAACGCAGAGAACCGATGCGGCGGCCGGCGTGGGGCTGGAAAACTGGCAGGTGGGCGCCGGGAAATTCGATATCGCATTGGTCCGCGAAGATGTCGATGATTACGATCGTTCTTTGAGCAATAAGCAGCAAATTAACACCAATACTCTGGACGTTCGCTACAAAGAGATTCCGCTGTGGGATAAAGCCAGCCTGATGGTCAGCGGACGCTATGTCGCCGCGAATCAAAGTTCCTCAGAGAAATATAAAGAGGGCAATGAAGGTTATTATCCGTGGAAAGATACCTGGATGGCAGGCACTTCGTTAACACAGAAATGGGCTAACGGCGGTTTTAACGAATTTTCTTTCTTACTGGCGAATAATTCTATTGCCAGCAGCTTCTCGCGCTATGCCGGATCCAGCCCCTATACCACCTTTAACGGCCGCTATTATGGCGATCATACCAATGGCACCGCCGTGCGCTTAACCTCGCAGGGGGAAACCTATTTACGCGATGACGTTATTATGGCGAATGCCATCGTCTACTCCTTTGGTAACGATGTCTATAGCTACGAAACCGGGGCCCACTCCGATTTTGAATCCATTCGCACGGTCCTGCGACCGGCTTATATCTGGGATAAATATAACCAGACCGGTGTCGAGCTGGGATACTTCAAACAGCAAAACAAAGATGTTACCGGCAAGAAATATAACGAGTCCGGCTACAAGACCACGCTGTTCCATACCTTCAAAGTCAATACCAGTATGCTGACCTCGCGCCCGGAAATTCGCTTCTATGCCACCTATATTAAAGCGAAGGATATCGACCTGGATAAGGCAGCGAATAATACCACCAGCATTTTTGAAGACGGTAAAAACGATCAGTTTGCCGTGGGGGCGCAGGCGGAAATCTGGTGGTAAGACGATAACAGAACGGACACAACGGAAGAGGACTAACGATGAAACGACATGCAATGTATTTCGCACTGGCGCTGGCGGGCGCGGCATTTACCCTCCAGGCGGCGCCATTACCCGCGATGCCGGATCCCACCCTGCCGGTGAGCCACTTTATTACCCAGGTTAACGCGGATAAGAGTATCACTTATCGCCTGTTTGCTCCTGATGCCCGGCGGGTCTCGGTAGTGACCGGCGCCACGCCGGACTCCTTTGTCTCACACGACATGACCAAAGAGGCTCAGGGGGTGTGGACATGGAAAAGTGAGCCGATGAAACCCAATATCTATGAATACTATTTCGATGTGGATGGCTTCCGCTCGGTGGATACCGGCAGCCGCTATCAGAAGCCGCAGCGCCAGGTGAATACCAGTTTGATTCTGGTACCTGGTAGTATTCTCGACGATCGGGCGGTCGCGCATGGCGATCTGCGCACCCTCACCTATCACTCGAAGGCACTGAACGCCGAACGTCGTCTCTATGTCTGGACGCCGCCGGGCTATAGCGGAACCGGCGATCCGCTGCCGGTGCTCTATTTCTATCATGGCTTTGGCGACAGCGGTCTGTCGGCCATCGATCAGGGGCGTATCCCGCAGATCATGGATAACCTGCTGGCGGAGGGCAAAATCAAGCCGATGCTGGTGGTGGTCCCGGATACCGAAACCGATACCCCGGAAGCGATAGCGGAAAACTTTCCGCCGCAGGAGCGGCGCAAAAACTTCTATCCGCTCAATGCGCAGGCGGCGGATAACGAGTTGATGCAGGATATCATTCCGCTGATCGATACCCGGTTTAACGTGCGTAAAGATGCCGACGGCCGGGCGCTGGCTGGCCTGTCACAGGGCGGTTATCAGGCGCTGGTTTCCGGAATGAACCATCTGGATAGCTTTGGCTGGCTCGCCACCTTTAGCGGCGTCACGACCACGACAGTGCCGAATGCCGGCGTGGAAGCGCAGCTGAAGCAGCCTGACGCGATCAATAAGCAGCTGCGCAACTTTACCGTGGTCGTCGGGGAAAAAGATTCCGTCACCGGCAACGATATCGCGGGTCTGAAACGCGAGCTGGAAAAACAGAAGATCAACTTCGACTATCACTCGTATCCTGGCCTGAACCATGAAATGGACGTCTGGCGCCCGGCCTACGCCGAGTTTGTGCAGAAACTGTTTAAATAACCGTTAGGGGGCCTTCAGCCCCCGTTTTGTGCTTGTGAAGGACGACAAGATGAAAATGATTGTGACCGAAGATTATGAAGAGATGAGCCTGGTCGCCAGCCATCATGTTCTGGGCTATATCACGGCACCGCGGCGGGTGAATCTCGCCGTGACGGCCGGCAGCACGCCAAAGCGGATGTATGAGCATCTAACCGCCGCAGTGAAAGGCAAAGCATTCTATGATCGGGTGCACTATTACAACTTCGATGAGATCCCCTTTCGCGGCCAGTCGCGAGAAGGCGTCACGATATCTAATCTGCGCCAGCTGTTTTTTACCCCGGCGCAGATCAAAGAAGAGAACATTCACAAGCTGACGCTGGACAACGCCGCTCAGCACGATCGCCAGCTGGAAGAGGCTGGCGGCCTTGATCTGATGGTGCTGGGGCTGGGGGCTGACGGCCATTTTTGCGGCAACCTGCCGAATACCACCCGCTTTCATGATCAGACGGTCGAAGTGCCGATTCATGGGGAAATGATTGGTATTGTCGCTAACGGCGAGATGGGCGGGGATTTTTCCGTCGTGCCCGATAGCTATGTCACCATGGGGCCGAGAAGCGTGATGGCGGCAAAAAATCTGCTGTTGATCGTGAGCGGCGCGGCGAAGGCGCAAGCCCTTAAGCAGGTGGTTGAAGGCCCGGTCAGCGAGCAGGTGCCGGCGTCGGTGCTCAAATTACACCCTTCACTGGTGATTATTGCCGATAAAGCGGCAGTCACTGAATTGCAGCCATAACCAGTCGCTGATTCTATTCCCCGCTTGCACAGACGCTTAGCGGGGCTACATCGATGCCAACGTGCCGCTCACCAGGCCCTTAACGCGTGATATCCCAGCCGCGCGCTTGCCACAATGCCGGCAGCTCTGCCAGATCGGTAAAGGTCGTCACTTTGGGATGATCGATCGGCTGGTTATGCGGATCGGCGCAGAAATAAAACACCTCCATGCCGGCGGCAATCCCCGACTGAGCACCGGCGCTGGAGTCATCCACCAGGATACAGTTTTCGGCTTTTACCTGCATGGCCTCTGCCGCATGAAACATCAGCGCCGGGTCAGGCTTCCAGCGCTGAATATCATAGCCGCTGTACAAGCGGTCAGCGAAATGGTGCAGCAGGCCGGTGCGGCCAAGAGAGTGCTGCATTTTACTGACCGGACCATTGGAGACCACGCACATCGGGACGCTTACCGCATCCAGCAGCGCCTGGGCTCCGGCAATCACCTCCAGTTCGCTATCAAACAGGCGAGCGACCTCCGCACGGTAAATTGGCTCCAGCGTCGCTTTTTGCAGGTTAACGCCATGCTCAGCGTTGATGGTGTCGATAATTTCGTACAGCTTCACCCCTTTGAAGCGCTTAAAAATCTCGGCAAGGTCCAGCGTAATGCCGAATTCCTGGAACATGTGAACGTAGGCGCGGGAGCAAATCACCTCACTGTCGACCAGTGTGCCGTCACAGTCAAAAAATACTGCTTCTGGTTGAGTCATAGTCTTTCCGTATTAACAAGTTTAACGTTTTCGTCATGCCCAATGCCGCGACGCAATCGTTGCCGTATAAGCAAAATAAATGAAAAAAATTACCATACAACTGCGCCGGGTGCCCTGTTTTGGTATAGGATAGCCTCGAATTTTCCCTCCTTTACGTTCGGAAACCGATAATGAGTCAACAACAAACCAGCCAGTCTTCTGGCCAGGGTCTGCTGGAGCGCGTATTTAAACTGCGCGAGCACGGCACCACAGTGCGCACGGAAGCGATCGCCGGTTTCACCACGTTCCTGACGATGGTGTATATCGTTTTTGTTAACCCACAAATTCTTGGCGTAGCGGGCATGGATACCAGCGCCGTGTTTGTGACCACCTGTCTGATTGCTGCGTTCGGCAGTATCCTGATGGGGCTGTTCGCGAACCTGCCGGTGGCTCTTGCGCCGGCGATGGGTCTGAACGCCTTCTTCGCCTTCGTGGTGGTGCAGGCGATGGGCCTGCCGTGGCAGGTAGGCATGGGCGCGATTTTCTGGGGCGCCGTCGGTCTGCTGCTGCTGACGATTTTCCGTGTACGCTACTGGATGATCGCCAATATTCCGGTGAGCCTGCGCGTCGGTATCACCAGCGGTATCGGCCTGTTTATCGGCATGATGGGTCTGAAAAATGCCGGGGTTATCGTCGCTAACCCGGAAACGCTGGTCAGCATTGGTCATCTGACCTCCCACAGTGTGCTGCTGGGCATTCTGGGCTTCTTTATCATCGCGATTCTGGCATCACGTAACATTCATGCCGCGGTCCTGGTGTCTATTGTGGTCACCACCCTGCTGGGCTGGATGCTGGGCGATGTGCACTACACCGGCATCGTCTCCGCGCCGCCGAGCGTGACGTCGGTGATTGGTCATGTCGATCTGGCGGGCTCCCTGAACCTGGGCCTGGCCGGTGTGATCTTCTCGTTTATGCTGGTCAACCTGTTTGACTCCTCCGGGACGCTGATTGGCGTCACCGATAAAGCGGGTCTGGCTGATGCTCAGGGTAAATTCCCGCGCATGAAGCAAGCGCTGTTTGTCGACAGCGTCTCGTCGGTGGCGGGTTCCTTCATCGGTACTTCGTCGGTGACGGCCTATATCGAATCCTCCTCCGGCGTTTCCGTGGGCGGGCGCACCGGCCTGACCGCCGTTGTCGTTGGGATCCTGTTCCTGCTGGTTATCTTCCTGTCTCCGCTGGCGGGGATGGTTCCGGCCTATGCGGCCGCTGGCGCGCTGATTTACGTTGGCGTGCTGATGACCTCCAGCCTCGCGCGCGTGAAGTGGGATGACCTGACGGAAGCGGTACCGGCGTTTATCACCGCGGTGATGATGCCGTTTAGCTTCTCAATCACCGAAGGTATCGCCTTAGGCTTTATCTCTTACTGCGTGATGAAGATCGGTACCGGCCGTCTGCGCGAGCTCAGCCCGTGCGTGATTATCGTTTCGCTGCTGTTCGTGCTGAAAATTGTCTTTATCGATGCACATTAATCCGCACGCATGATGAAAAAGCCCGGCATCGCTGCCGGGCTTTTTTTATGCTTTAACCCGCCGAATATAGTCGCCAAAGGCGGTCAGCTGGCCACGCAGATGGTCGAGGGTGCTCTGATCGACTACTTCACCCGACTGCGGATCCACTTTGTTCTGGATGACGCCGCCCATAAATTCCGGTTTATTCATTACCATCGCATCAAGGAAGACCAGAATCTGGCGCAAATGATACTGGCAGCGCGCACCGCCGATGGCGCCCATTGAGCTGGTCTGAATCAGTACCGGTTTGCCGGACAGCGGCTGCTCGGGCAGGCGTGACAGCCAGTCGATGGCGTTTTTCAGGCCGCCAGGCACGGAATAGTTATACTCGGGAGTGACGATCACCACGCCATCCGCTTCGCGGATCTGTTGCGCAATATCCTGCACGCGCTGTGGGAACCCCTCTTCCTCCTGCATATCAGCATCGTACAGCGGGATATCACCGATCGACGGCAGCGCGGAGATATCCATGCCCGCTGGCGCGATGCCGGGCAGGGTGCGCGCGACCATTCCATTAAACGACCCTTTGCGCAGGCTGCCGAGTAACGTAACCACTTTTAAGGTATCTGACATGATTGCTCCTTTGTATCATGATGCCGGCAAAACCGGTCAATTGAGGGATAAGGTTTTTTCCATCGGTAAGCTGGTAAAACGCATCAGACGGGCCGACGGTTCGCGTGCGCGCTGCTGAGCATCCGGCAGGCTGCGCCATTCGCCCCCCTTAGCATCATATTCCCAGACCTTCAGCGAGCCGATATTTGGGCTGGCGGCAATCGACCACACCAGCAGCGATTCGGCATCACAGACGGCTTCGATCGGCTGGCTACCGGCGGTGCGCAGGCGGCCAGAACCCGGCAGCAGCTGCGTTGATGCTTCGCCGGTCAGTTTCAGCACGCTTCGCCGCAGGGCCACCAGCTGGCTACGCGCTTCATCCGGGTCATGCTGAATGTTAATCCACAGATTTTCATTGTTACTGAAATTGTGCCGGTCGGCGTCGTGACCACGCACCGTGCGCTGCAGTTCCATGTCGAGGCCACAATCCCCCTCGGTGGTCAGCGCGACGCCAACAATATTGCCAGTATAAGAGATAGAGAAGCGAGGAAGATGACGATCGCTAAAAACCGGTCGGCCATTGGCTTCATTGATAATTTCAGGCAGCTCGCTGATACCGTAAAGCATAAACAGCAGTTCGGCGAGTAGCGAACGCGAAGCGCGAAAGCGAGCCTGACGGTATTCAGGGAGTAGGCGTGCGGATTGATGACAGGCCGCTGACAAACGTGTCGATAGCGGCTCCCCGGTACTAAGTATCCCTCTTGCAAAATGCGTTGCCATACGTCGCTCCGTGAGTAATGGTCTGGATAAAATTGCGGGCGCTATTATCGCCTGGTATTAACAGGTTTTAATGCCGAAATCCCCCCTTGAAAAGGGAATTTGTTTGAATTTTACAAATTCTTGCGCAAATAAGGGGCGATAGACACGAAACAAGGCTTACAGCGTACCGGAATAGAGTGCTTTCAGCGTATCTCTAAGCCAGACGAGCTTCGGGTTGTAGCTGTTGCGCTTATGCCATAGCAGGGTGAAGGGAACGCGCAGCTTTTCCAGATGCTGCGCCTCCAGCGGTAGCGGCCGGGAGACTAGCGGCAGCTGGTGCTGCTGATTATAGTGCTGGCAGTAGCGCGGCGCGGTAGCCAGCATGGTGTGTTGCGGTTGAGCGGCCATAAAAAGCGATTGTTCAAACCCTGGCACGGTCAGCGCCACGTTACGCTTATACCCCAGCTCCTGCAGCACATCGTCCAGCGCCCAGGTATCGCGTTGTTCCCAGCAGATAGTGATATGCGGATAGCGTAAGAATGCCGCCAGATCCCACTCTTCCCTGAGCGCTGGATGATCGGCGCGCAGCCAGACCTGCGGCAGGTCGGTGAACAGTACCTCAAAATCGATATACCACGGCAGCAGGCTCAGCAGCTCCCGCGACTGCGGATGGCTTTCGCGCCCGCAGAAGCCGATATCCACCTCACCGCGAATGATGGCGTCCAGCGAGTCGTAGTCCCAGTTGCGCAAACGAATCAATGCCTGCGGATAGCGCTGATAGATGCGCTGGGAGAGGGTATTAAACAGGATCATCAGCAGCGGCGTTTCCGCCGCCAGCTCGAATTTGAGGCCGCTGGGCATGGTGTGGTGTGGTTTATCGAGGATCTGGTTGCCCATCTGCATCCAGTCCGCCAGATCCTGCTCCATGCTGCTGACCAGCGGCGTAGGCGCCAGACCCAGCGGGGTTTTCACAAACAGCGGGTCGTCAAACCAGGCGCGCAGTTTGGCCAGCGACTTGCTCACCGCTGACGGCGAAACGTTCATCCGCTTCGCCGTACGGGTAACGCTGAGCTCCTGGGTCAGGAGCTGCAGGCAGAGGAGTAAATTAAGATCAAGACTCGACAGCGGCTTCTTCATCGTATTGCGCAACCCGCGGCGGGGTGACGACCAGTAATAAAACAAGGCTCACTATGCTACAGGCAATGAGTATCCCGATCAGCATATTCATTGCGCTGAGTCCGATGATGGCGGCGAGCCAAATCCACAGCGATGAACCGCACACCTGCGCGATGCCGAGGACCGAACTGGCGACGCCCGCGCGCAGCGTGAACGGCCCCAGCGCCTGGCTCATTGCGACGCCGAATCCAACGGAGAAGCCGGCGCAAATCATGCCCAACCCGATCAGGGTGAGGGTCTGGCGGGTGGCGAGGCTCAGCGCCAGGCCTGCCGCCAGGAACAGTACCTGCGAAGTCAGCATTAAGGTGCGGGGGGTAAACAGCGACAGGGCGAACGGCGTCGAGAAGGAGACCGCCATGCTGATCATCGCCATCAGGGCCATCGCCATTGAGTAAGTTCCCCGATCGAACCCCATCTCTTCCATCATCAGAACCGGAGAGACGTTCACGTAGGTCAGGATCGCCGTCACGCTGAGGGTGGTAATGAGAATGCGGCTGAGAAAAAAGCGGTTCAGCAGCGACTCACTGCCGCCATGCTGCGGTGTCGCAGTCTGCGGAGGTGCCGTCGGGCGCGTCTCGCGCAGGATAAAGACCGACAGCAAACCGACCATGACGCCCATGCCGGTCATGGTGTAGAACAGGCTCTGCCACGGATATTTCAGCATAATCAGGTGGCCAAGCACTGGCGCCAGGACGGGGATAATGCAGGTAATGCCGTTGAGCAACGACAGCACCTTGGCGCGGCGGCGATCGTCCAGCGTATCGCGCAGGATAGCGAAAGCCACCACGTAGCAGCTGCCGGCGCCGATCCCCTGGATAAAGCGTCCGGCGAGGAAGTGGCTGCTGGCGTGCGCCTGGGCGCAGAGCAGGGAGGCGACAACAAAGATCACCGCGCCCACAATGGCGACAGGCTTACGTCCTGACCGGTCGGCGATGCGACCAGCAAACAGCATCGCGGAGGCCATACCGGCCAGATAGACTGAAAAGGCGATATGTAATTGCGCCTCGCTGGCCCCCAGGTCCTGAGCAATACGCGGCAGGCCGACCAGATACATATCGATGCCGGAGGGATAGAGCAGAACCAGGGCGAAACTGCAGAGAAGAAAGCGTGTCATGGGATCCTCGCGATGTGAATGGCGTTCAGCATAGTGAGGAACGCGGCACAAGACGAGTTGCCATTTGGACAACGCTCTTTTCCTGGCAGGAAACGCGAGTTAACGACTCCGGGTACGCCAGACGCGGGCCATCCCTTCGCTTTCCGGCCGAACGCTTTCAAAGCCGAACTTCGCATACAGCTCCGGCACATCCGCCACCAGCGTAACGTAGGCCCCGTCAAAGGCGTTAGCGTCCAGCCAGGCGATCAGCTTCTCCATCACCAGCCGGCCAAGGCCTTTTCCCTGGTGAGCCGGATCGACGGCGACGTCAACAATATCGAAATTAATCGCGCCGTCGCCGACGATACGTCCCATCGCGATCGGCGTCTCCTGCCAGAGGATATGTACGCCGTAACAGCTACGCGGCAGTCCGGCTCTGGCGCCTTCCAGGGGGCGCGGCGACATGCCTGCCGCCACCCGCAGGTGGCAAAACGCTTCGGCGGAGGGCACCTTCTCGATCACGGTATATTCAACGGTCATGCTTTAGTCTCGTGGTAAAAGGGGAGATAAAAGTAGAGAACGTTGCGCCGCAAAGGGCAAGAAAAAACCCGCATTAACGCGGCGTTAATGCGGGTGAGTGAACGTTTACGGACTAAACGTTATTTGCCGATACAGAAGCTGGAGAAGATGCGGCCCAGCAGGTCGTCGGAGGTGAACTCCCCGGTGATCTCGCTCAGCGCCTGCTGCGCGAGGCGCAGCTCTTCCGCCAGCAGCTCCCCGGCCCAGGCGCCCAGCAGCTGGGCTTTGCCCTGCTGCAGATGGTTCGCCGCCTCTTCCAGCGCCTGCAGGTGACGGCGGCGGGCGAGGAAGCCGCCTTCCATGCTGGTATCGAAGCCCATGCTCTGCTTAAGGTGGTTCCGCAGCACCTCCACGCCTTCGCCGGTTCGCGCCGACAGGCGGATCAGTGAGTGGCCATTGACTTCGCTGAGACCCAGCGCTTCGCCAGTGACGTCGGCTTTATTGCGCACCACGGTAATCGGCAGTTTAGCGGGCAGGCGCTCGATAAAGTCTGGCCAGATCTCCGCCGGATCAACGGCGCTGGTGGTGGTGCCGTCGACCATAAACAGCACCCGATCCGCCTGCTCAATCTCCTGCCAGGCGCGCTCGATGCCGATACGCTCCACTTCGTCACTGGCGTCGCGCAGGCCCGCGGTATCGATGATATGCAGCGGCATGCCGTCGATATGGATATGCTCGCGCAGCACGTCGCGGGTGGTGCCCGCAATGTCGGTGACGATCGCCGCTTCGCGGCCCGCCAGGGCGTTGAGCAGGCTCGATTTACCGGCATTTGGTCGCCCGGCGATCACCACTTTCATCCCTTCGCGCAGCAGACTGCCCTGGCGAGCTTCCGCGCGGACGGCGTCGAGGTCGGCCATCACGCCGTTCAGCTGGGCTTCAATTTTGCCGTCTGAGAGGAAATCGATTTCTTCATCCGGGAAGTCAATAGCCGCTTCCACATAGATGCGCAGGTGAGTGAGCGCTTCCACAAGATGATTCACCCGCGCGGAGAACGCCCCCTGCAGCGAATTCAGCGCCGAGCGCGCCGCCTGTTCTGAACTGGCGTCGATGAGGTCGGCGATGGCTTCTGCCTGCGCCAGGTCGAGCTTGTCGTTGAGGAACGCGCGCTCGGAAAACTCGCCCGGCCTGGCGATGCGTACGCCGGGCAACGTCAGAATACGTTTGAGCAGCAGATCGAGAATGACCGGGCCGCCGTGGCCCTGCAGCTCAAGCACATCCTCCCCGGTAAAGGAGTTCGGCCCGGGGAACCACAGCGCAATTCCCTGATCCAGCGGCGTACCGTCAACGTCGTTGAACGGCAGGTAGTCGGCATAGCGCGGCTTCGGCAGCTTGCCGAGTACCGCCTGCGCGACATCGCGCGCCTTAAGGCCGGAGATACGCAGGATGCCCACCCCACCGCGTCCCGGAGGGGTTGCCTGGGCGACGATAGTGTCGTTATGGCTCATGGTGACTCTCTATGTAGATGTAAAAAAGGCGGTCCATTGACCGCCTTCTCTGGCATTAACGTTACCGTAACTACTCTAAATTATCCAAGTCGCAGATGCGTTGGCTTGAAGAATGAAGAGTATCAGGATTTCTTCTTCTCGCGGCTATGCAGGCCACGCTTCTCCAGACCACGGTAAATCAGCTGCTGCTGAATAATGGTCACCAGGTTGCTGACGATGTAGTACACCACCAGGCCAGACGGGAACCACAGGAAGAACACCGTGAAGATGACCGGCATAAAGGTCATGATCTTCTGCTGCATCGGGTCGGTCACGGTGGTTGGCGACATCTTCTGGATGAAGAACATGGTCGCGCCCATGATGATCGGCAGGATGTAGTACGGGTCTTGTGCAGACAGGTCGTGGATCCACAGGATAAACGGCGCATGACGCAGTTCAACCGAGGCGCTCAGCATGTAGTACAGCGCAAGGAAGATCGGCATCTGAATAATCAGCGGGAAGCAGCCACCCAGTGGGTTCACTTTTTCCGCTTTATACAGCGCCATCATTTCCTGGCTTTGACGTTGTTTATCGTCGCCCAGACGCTCACGCATGGCCTGAATCTTCGGCTGCAGCATACGCATCTTCGCCATGGAGGTGTACTGCGCTTTGGTCAGCGGGTACATGATGCCACGAACGATAAAGGTGATAACGATGATCGAGAAGCCCCAGTTGCCGAGGAAGCTGTGGATGAATTTCAGCAGCTTAAACAGCGGTTGGGAGATGAACCACAGCCAGCCGTAGTCGACGGTCAGATCCAGGTGCGGCGCAACGGCAGCCATTTTGTCCTGAATAGCCGGGCCGACCCACAGCACGCTCTGCAGTTTGTCGGTTTGACCAGGCTGCACCAGTACCGGCTGCGATTTGTAGCCAATAGCCACAATGCCGTTGCCGAGGTTAGCGGTGTAGAAGTTATTCGTTCCATTATTCTGCGGCACCCACGCGGTGGTGAAGTACTGCTGCAGCATGGCAACCCAACCGTTCTTGGTGCTGACGTTCAGGTTTTCGTTGTCCAGAATGGTATCGAATTTATATTTTTCGTATTTCGTATCTGAAGTCGAGAACGCTGCGCCACGGAAAGTATGCATCGTGGACAGGCCGCCGGTCTGCGTATCGCGACTGGTCGGCAGCGCCGCGGTCTGCTTCAACTGACCGAAGGTCGAGACTTCCAGAGGCTTCTCGCTGGCGTTCTGCACGCTATAACCCACGTTCACCGCATAGCCGCCACGTTTCAGGGTGAAGGTTTTGGTGAAGACGTTGCCGGCTTTGTCGGTGTAGGTCAGCGGAATGACGATTTCATCCTGGCCATCTGCCAGCACAAACGCCTCTTTATCGACGCTGTACAGCGGACGCGGGCCATTCGCCGGGTTATCCGGACCGTCACGGCCGGTTAAGCCGCTCTGCGCCTGGTAGACAAACTGCGGCGTGGTTTCCAGTAACTGGAACGGTTCGGTCGACTTCAGCGTTTTTGGATACGCCAGAAGCAGCGCCTGCTCAATATCGCCACCGTTGGTGTTGATAGTCAGTTCAAGCACGTCGGTTTTAACCGTAATCAGTTTCCCCTGGCCACTGGCCGGTACGCCCTGGTCGGCGGCGCTACCCGCTGCTGTGGTCGTAGTCTGCGTGGTCTGCTGCTGGGGCTGCGGATTTTTGTCCTGCTCCCAGGCTTGCCAGATCATGAAAGACACGAACAACAAAGCGATGATAAGAAGATTGCGTTGCGAATCCATCGTTAGTGTTCTCTGGTATCAAATGGTCCAGGCGGGACGGGATCGTCACCACCAGGGTGTAAAGGGTGGCATTTTAATACGCGTTTCATTGTCAACCAACTGCCTTTTATCACACCAAACCTGCGTAAGGCCTCAATTCCGTATTGAGAACAGGTTGGGGTGAAACGACAATGCGGCCCGAGTAGCGGACTAATCAGGCGCTGATAAACTCTAATCAGGCCGATCAGGACCCGCGAGCCAGGCGACAATGGCGGCGCCATAATTTTTCCAACGCTTCCGAGAGAGCACGGTTATCGAGGTCGGCAACCCCTCTTTTCGCCACCACCACGAAATCCATTGGCGGGAGTTCATGTTGACGCAAACGAAAACTTTCACGCGTCAGACGTTTAATCCGATTGCGTTCATGTGCGCGTTTCACGTTTTTCTTGGCGACGGTGAGACCGATGCGGGGATGCCCCAGCGAATTCAGGCGGCCGAGGATGGTGATTTGCGGCGTGCCAGCCCGTTGTGGCTGCTGGAAGACGAAAGTGAAATGACTGGGAGTTAACAAGCGTAACTCCCTGGGAAATGCGAGCTTAACCACGCAGGGTTAGCTTTATTACTTGGAAACGGTCAGACGAGCGCGGCCTTTAGCACGACGACGTGCCAGAACCTGACGACCATTTTTAGTAGCCATACGAGCACGGAAGCCGTGAGAACGGTTGCGCTTCAGTACAGACGGTTGAAAAGTGCGTTTCATGGCGATTTCTACCTAAACTTGAATAAATTCACTGACTTTTGCGTAGACCCGAACGAACTTCGAACGACTTACGCCTCAGCGTGGGTGATTAAAGAGGCCGGATTGTAATAATTGTACACTCCGGAGTCAATTCTCTTTCCTTATTTCTCGCACCTCGTCGCACAAAAAATAAGCTGAGACGCGTGACGAAAACGGGCATTACGCGCCGGGTGGGGGATTATACGGCCTGGCCAGTAAAGCGCAAGGATCCTGAAGGATCTTTGTTAGATCGTTTCCGCCCAAAACCAGCATAGCTCATTAATTTTTCCAATATGCGGCGGAAATCGTGCTTCACTCTCCCCAGGATCGATTACACTTACCCGGTTTCGATCCTTCCTGTGGATAAATCGGGAAGAATCTGTTGAGAAACACAAGATCTCTTTCTCAGTTTAGGCTATGATCCCCGGTCCCGATCGCGATCCACGGATCCGCAACGGGTAATAACCGCAGATAGCGGTTCGCACGTCACCCCTTTTGTGCAGGGGCTTTTCGGCTAATGCAGGGTCTTGTCGACGTGTGCCAACAATCATGATTGTTTCTGTTTTTCTTTGATATCGATTTTATGTTCGAGTGGAGTCCGCCGTGTCACTTTCGCTTTGGCAGCAGTGTCTTGCCCGATTGCAGGATGAGTTACCAGCCACAGAATTCAGCATGTGGATCCGCCCATTGCAGGCGGAACTGAGCGATAACACGCTGGCACTGTATGCGCCAAACCGTTTTGTGCTCGACTGGGTAAGGGACAAATACCTCAATAATATCAATGGACTCCTCAATGACTTTTGCGGTGCTGATGCCCCGCAGCTGCGTTTTGAGGTGGGTGCTAAGCCAGCCAGCTCGCTGCAGAAAGGAGCGGTAAGCCCGGCTGCGGCGGCCATTCCGGCGGCGCAGGTGCAGACCGCGCGCGTGGCGCCGACGATCGTGCGCCCAGGCTGGGATAATGTCCCGGCGCCAGCGGAGCCGACCTACCGCTCTAACGTTAACGTGAAACACACGTTTGATAACTTCGTCGAAGGTAAATCTAACCAGCTGGCCCGCGCGGCGGCGCGTCAGGTGGCGGATAACCCGGGCGGGGCCTACAACCCACTGTTCCTTTATGGCGGCACCGGTCTGGGGAAAACCCACCTGTTGCACGCGGTGGGTAACGGCATTGTGGCGCGTAAGCCGAACGCCAAAGTGGTCTATATGCACTCCGAGCGTTTCGTCCAGGACATGGTCAAAGCGCTGCAAAACAACGCCATCGAAGAGTTTAAACGCTACTACCGATCCGTTGACGCCCTGCTGATCGATGACATTCAGTTCTTTGCTAATAAAGAGCGATCCCAGGAAGAGTTTTTCCACACCTTCAATGCCCTGCTGGAAGGTAATCAGCAGATCATCCTGACGTCGGATCGTTATCCAAAAGAGATCAACGGCGTAGAAGATCGTCTGAAATCCCGCTTCGGCTGGGGTCTGACGGTGGCGATCGAGCCGCCGGAGCTGGAAACCCGCGTCGCGATCCTGATGAAAAAAGCCGATGAAAACGACATTCGCCTGCCGGGCGAAGTGGCGTTCTTTATTGCCAAGCGCCTGCGCTCAAACGTGCGTGAGCTGGAGGGGGCGCTGAACCGCGTTATCGCCAACGCCAACTTCACCGGCCGGGCGATCACCATCGATTTCGTGCGCGAAGCGCTGCGCGATCTGTTGGCGCTGCAGGAAAAACTGGTCACCATCGACAATATTCAAAAGACGGTGGCGGAGTACTACAAGATTAAGGTAGCGGATCTGCTGTCCAAGCGCCGCTCCCGTTCGGTGGCGCGTCCTCGCCAGATGGCGATGGCGCTGGCCAAAGAGCTGACCAACCACAGCCTGCCGGAAATCGGCGATGCGTTTGGCGGCCGCGACCATACCACCGTGCTGCACGCCTGCCGTAAGATTGAGCAGTTGCGTGAAGAAAGCCACGACATTAAAGAAGATTTTTCCAATTTAATCAGAACATTATCCTCGTGACGCTATGAAATTTACCGTAGAACGTGAACATTTATTAAAACCGCTGCAACAGGTGAGCGGTCCGTTAGGTGGTCGTCCGACGCTGCCCATTCTCGGTAACCTGCTGCTTCAGGTCGCGGACGGCGCACTGTCGCTGACCGGTACCGATCTTGAAATGGAGATGGTGGCGCGCGTGGCGCTGGTTCAGCCGCACGAAGCGGGCGCAACGACCGTTCCGGCGCGTAAATTCTTTGATATCTGCCGCGGCCTGCCGGAAGGCGCGGAGATCGCGGTTCAGCTGGAAGGCGATCGGATGCTGGTGCGTTCCGGCCGCAGCCGCTTCTCGCTGTCGACGCTGCCTGCTGCCGATTTCCCGAATCTGGATGACTGGCAGAGCGAAGTGGAATTTACCCTGCCGCAGGCGACCATGAAGCGTCTGATCGAAGCCACTCAGTTCTCGATGGCGCACCAGGATGTTCGTTACTACTTAAACGGCATGCTGTTTGAAACCGAAGGCAGCGAACTGCGCACGGTGGCCACCGATGGTCACCGCCTGGCGGTCTGTTCGATGCCGCTGGAAGCGTCGCTGCCGAACCATTCGGTGATCGTGCCGCGTAAAGGGGTGATTGAGTTGATGCGGATGCTCGACGGCGGCGATACCCCGCTGCGCGTGCAGATTGGCAGCAACAATATCCGCGCTCATGTGGGCGATTTTATCTTTACGTCGAAGCTGGTTGATGGCCGTTTCCCGGATTATCGCCGCGTATTGCCGAAAAATCCGGATAAACATCTCGATGCTGGCTGTGACATTCTCAAGCAGGCCTTCGCCCGCGCGGCAATCCTCTCGAACGAGAAATTCCGCGGCGTGCGGCTGTACGTCAGCGAAAATCAGCTGAAAATCACCGCTAACAACCCGGAGCAGGAAGAGGCGGAAGAGATCCTTGACGTGACCTACGCCGGAACGGAGATGGAGATTGGCTTCAACGTTAGCTACGTGCTGGATGTGCTCAATGCGCTGAAATGCGAGAATGTGCGCATTCTGCTGACGGATTCGGTGTCGAGCGTGCAGATTGAGGATGCGGCTTCACAATCCGCAGCCTATGTCGTCATGCCTATGAGATTGTAGTGGAAAATATCGGGCTATCTTACTTGCCATTTTCAACCTGGGCTGTGCTCGCCCCTGTCACGTACTTCGTGTACGCTCCAGGGTCTGCGCGCAGTCCGCGTTGAAACTGGCTGCGCCGATAACGCCCTGGCCCAAAGAACGCTGATATGTCACTGACGCGCTTGCTCATCAAAGACTTCCGCAATATTGAAAGCGCGGATCTCGCTTTATCTCCCGGCTTTAACTTCCTGGTTGGCGCGAACGGCAGCGGCAAAACCAGCGTGCTGGAAGCTATCTATACGCTCGGTCATGGCCGGGCGTTTCGTAGTTTGCAAATTGGCCGGGTGATCCGCCACGAGCAGGAGGCTTTTGTCCTGCACGGCCGCCTGCAGGGCGAAGAGCGGGAAACCGCCATCGGCCTGACCAAAGACAAACAGGGTGACAGCAAGGTGCGCATCGACGGCACTGACGGCCACAAAGTGGCGGAGCTGGCGCACCTGATGCCGATGCAGCTGATTACGCCGGAGGGGTTTACTTTACTCAATGGCGGCCCCAAATACAGAAGAGCATTCCTCGATTGGGGATGTTTTCATAACGAAGCCGGATTCTTCACCGCCTGGAGCAACCTGAAGCGTCTGGTCAAGCAGCGCAACGCCGCGCTGCGTCAGGTCAGCCGCTATGCTCAGCTGCGACCGTGGGATCTGGAACTCATTCCGCTGGCGGAACAAATCAGCCGCTGGCGTGCCGAATACAGCGCCGCTATCGTCGAAGACATGGCGGATACTTGTCAGCAATTTTTACCGGAATTCACGCTCACCTTCTCTTTCCAGCGCGGTTGGGAAAAAGAGACCGACTACGCGGAGGTGCTGGAGCGGAATTTCGAGCGCGACAGAATGTTAACCTACACCGCCCACGGCCCGCATAAAGCGGATTTCCGTATTCGCGCCGACGGGGCGCCGGTGGAAGATACCTTGTCGCGCGGGCAGCTTAAGCTGCTGATGTGCGCCCTCCGTCTGGCGCAAGGAGAGTTCCTCACCCGCGTCAGCGGGCGGCGCTGCCTGTACCTGATAGATGATTTTGCCTCGGAACTTGATGATGCCCGCCGCGGTCTGTTATCCAGCCGCCTGAAAGCGACGCAGTCGCAGGTTTTCGTCAGCGCGATCAGCGCTGAACACGTTATGGACATGTCGGACAAAAATTCGAAGATGTTCCGCGTGGAAAAAGGTAAAATAACGGATTAACCCAAGATTAAATGAGCGAGAAACGTTGATGTCGAATTCTTATGACTCCTCCAGTATCAAAGTCCTGAAAGGGCTGGATGCGGTGCGTAAGCGCCCGGGTATGTATATCGGCGACACGGATGACGGCACCGGTCTGCACCACATGGTATTCGAGGTTGTGGATAACGCTATCGACGAAGCGCTCGCGGGTTACTGCAAAGATATCGTTGTCACCATCCACAGCGATAACTCCGTCTCCGTACAGGATGACGGTCGCGGCATCCCAACCGGCATTCACCCGGAAGAGGGCGTCTCCGCAGCGGAAGTTATCATGACCGTCCTGCACGCCGGCGGTAAATTTGATGATAACTCCTATAAAGTGTCCGGCGGTCTGCACGGCGTAGGCGTCTCGGTGGTTAACGCCCTGTCGCAGAAGCTGGAGCTGGTTATCCAGCGCGATAACAAAGTCCACAAACAGATTTATGTGCACGGTGTACCGCAGGCGCCGCTGGCGGTGACCGGCGAGACCGATAAAACCGGCACCATGGTGCGTTTCTGGCCGAGCCATGAAACCTTCACCAACGTTACTGAATTCGAATATGACATCCTGGCAAAACGTCTGCGCGAGCTGTCGTTCCTGAACTCAGGGGTCTCTATCCGCCTGCGCGATAAGCGCGACGGCAAAGAAGATCATTTCCACTACGAAGGCGGCATCAAGGCGTTCGTTGAGTATCTCAACAAGAACAAAACGCCGATCCATCCGAATATCTTCTATTTCTCCACCGAAAAAGACGGTATCGGCGTGGAAGTGGCGCTGCAGTGGAACGACGGTTTCCAGGAAAACATCTACTGCTTTACCAACAACATTCCACAGCGTGACGGCGGTACTCACCTGGCGGGCTTCCGCGCGGCGATGACCCGTACCCTCAACGCCTACATGGATAAAGAAGGCTACAGCAAAAAAGCGAAAGTCAGCGCCACCGGCGACGACGCGCGTGAAGGTCTGATTGCCGTAGTATCGGTGAAAGTGCCGGATCCGAAATTCTCCTCACAGACCAAAGACAAGCTGGTTTCCTCTGAGGTGAAGTCGGCGGTAGAACAGCAGATGAACGAACTGCTGAGCGAATACCTGCTGGAAAACCCATCCGATGCCAAAATCGTGGTCGGCAAAATTATTGACGCCGCGCGCGCCCGTGAGGCCGCACGTCGCGCCCGTGAAATGACCCGCCGTAAAGGCGCGCTGGATCTGGCAGGCCTGCCGGGCAAACTGGCGGATTGCCAGGAACGCGACCCGGCGCTGTCTGAACTGTACCTCGTGGAAGGGGACTCCGCGGGCGGCTCTGCTAAACAGGGTCGTAACCGTAAGAACCAGGCGATCCTGCCGCTGAAGGGTAAAATCCTCAACGTTGAGAAAGCCCGCTTCGATAAAATGCTCTCTTCCCAGGAAGTGGCGACGCTGATCACCGCCCTTGGCTGCGGCATCGGCCGCGATGAGTACAACCCGGATAAACTGCGCTATCACAGCATCATCATCATGACCGATGCGGACGTCGACGGCTCGCACATTCGTACCCTGCTGTTGACCTTCTTCTACCGTCAGATGCCGGAAATCGTCGAACGCGGCCATGTCTACATTGCCCAGCCGCCGCTGTACAAAGTGAAGAAAGGCAAGCAGGAACAGTACATTAAAGACGACGAAGCGATGGATCAGTATCAGATCGCTATCGCTCTTGACGGTGCGACCCTGCATACCAACGCCAATGCGCCGGCGCTGGCGGGCGAACCGCTGGAAAAACTGGTTGCCGAGTTCAACGCCACCCAGAAAATGATTGGCCGCATGGAGCGCCGCTTCCCGAAAGCGATGCTGAAAGAGCTTATCTATCAGCCGACCCTGACCGAGGCCGATCTGGCTGACGAGCAGAAGGTAACCCGCTGGGTGAACACCCTGGTTTCCGAGCTGAATGAGAAAGAGCAGCACGGCAGCCAGTGGAAATTTGATGTCCGCGAGAACAGTGAATTGCAGCAGTTTGAGCCGATTATCCGCGTCCGTACCCACGGGGTGGATACCGACTATCCGCTGGATAACGAGTTCATCATGGGGCCGGAATATCGCCGTATCTGCACCCTGGGCGAGAAACTGCGCGGCCTGATGGAAGAAGATGCCTACATCGAGCGCGGCGAACGCCGTCAGCCGGTAGCCAGCTTCGAGCAGGCCCTCGACTGGCTGGTGAAGGAGTCCCGTCGCGGTCTCTCCATCCAGCGCTATAAAGGTCTGGGCGAGATGAACCCGGATCAGCTGTGGGAAACCACCATGGATCCGGACAGCCGCCGCATGCTGCGCGTAACCGTTAAGGATGCGATCGCTGCCGACCAGCTGTTCACCACCCTGATGGGCGATGCCGTTGAGCCGCGTCGCGCCTTTATCGAAGAGAACGCCCTGAAAGCGGCGAATATCGATATTTAAGCCGCGTATTTCCCGGTAACGCGTTTTACCGGGGCAACAGGATGTGTAAGCCCGGTCGCATTGCGTGACCGGGCTTTTTTTTGCTGCTAAAAGGGGATTCTTCGCTCCGGCTTCCATCCCCCTTTCTGCCCGACACTTTTACTGTTTTTTGAGCGGAATCGCGTTAGCATGAGGGAAGACTCATCTTACCCGGGGATCCTATGGCTATTAAACTGATTGCAATCGATATGGACGGCACGCTGCTGCTGCCAGACCATACCATCTCTCCTGCGGTGAAAGCCGCCATCGCCGCGGCGCGCGAGCGGGGTGTCAACGTGGTGCTGACCACTGGTCGCCCTTACGCTGGCGTCCACAGCTATCTGAAAGAGCTGCATATGGAGCAGCCGGGTGATTACTGCATTACCTACAATGGCGCGCTGGTGCAGAAGGCCGGTGACGGCAGTACCGTTGCGCAAACCGCACTAAGCTATGACGACTATCGTTTCCTCGAGCAGCTCTCCCGCGAGGTTGGCTCTCACTTCCACGCGCTCGATCGCAACACGCTCTACACCGCGAACCGCGATATCAGCTACTACACCGTCCACGAATCCTACGTGGCGACCATCCCGCTGGTGTTCTGTGAAGCGGAAAAAATGGACCCTGAGATCCAGCTGCTGAAGGTGATGATGATCGATGAGCCGGCGATCCTGGATAAGGCCATCGCCCGTATCCCGGCGGAAGTGAAAGAGAAGTACACCGTACTGAAAAGTGCGCCGTACTTCCTCGAAATTCTGGATAAACGCGTCAATAAAGGCACTGGCGTGAAGTCCCTGGCCGATGCGCTGGGTATCAAACCGGAAGAGATTATGGCGATTGGCGATCAGGAAAATGATATCGCGATGATTGAGTTTGCCGGCGTCGGCGTGGCGATGGATAACGCCATTCCCGCGGTCAAAGAAGCGGCGAACTTCATCACCAAATCTAACCTCGAAGATGGCGTCGCCTTCGCCATTGAAAAATACGTTTTAGCGTAAGCGTTCTTCAGGCCCGGCGTTGTCCGGGCCGATCTTCTCTTTTTTCATGAACAGATGTTAATCCGCATTTAAATCCCTTATTCCGTACAGGGGATTCTATAAGCTACCCGCCCTCTTTTTCGCCATGCTTCACTAACATCATAATTTTCATGAATATATACCACCGTTTGATGTTGGTTGCGCTGCCATTCGCCTCTGTACAGATTTGCGTGGCCGCGGAACCAACGGCGCCGCTTGAGCCGGTATACGCCTATCACGGCGCAGAACCGGCGGATCTGTCTGCGCCGGTCAAAACCGAGACCGCAGTAGCGGAACCAACCGCGATATTGCCTTTTTTAGGCGATGAGGCCAGAAAACGCGGCTACGTCCTGCCGCTGCCGTTCGGCGTCAGCATGAACTATATGGATATGCGGCAGAATATTAATGTCGACAGCATTAACTTCACCGGGCTGTCGCTGCATGGCCGTAACATCGATTGCGGTAAGGATCCTGTCTGCAAACACGCCGTGAATAACATTTTCGCTAATGGGCCGGTCTCGCTGGATAACGCCTTCCAGATTGGCGTCGGTAATACCCGGGAAAGCAGCAAAACCGAGACGCTTAAGCTGGATGCCTGGCTGCTGCCATTTATGAACGTTTATGGCCTCGTCGGACACACCGAAGGACATTCGATTTCGCAGATTGCCGTCGGCCTGAAGGGGCCGAATGGTAAAGTGGTCCCCCTGCCGGGGATGCAGGATCTCGACTTTCGCCTCGATTTTAAAGGCACCACCTACGGGATGGGCACCACCCTGGTGGGCGGCGTCGGCAACTGGTTTACCGTGCTGGACGCCAACTACACGCAAACGCGCTTTGATATCCTCGACGGCAGTATCGACGCGTTTACCTTTTCGCCGCGCGTAGGCTATCGTTTCACTACGCCATCGGTCGATACGCTGCATCTCCCCGCCGGAAAGCTGAACCTGTGGGTCGGCAGCATGTATCAGGACGTACAGCAGGAGTTTAAGGGTAGTCTCAACGATCTCTCAATGCCGTCGCCGATGCTGCAAAATATGGTCAATCTGGCCAATCAGGACAATAACGGCCGCTTCGATGTGAAACAGCATTTACAGTCGCCGTGGAACGTACTGGTGGGCGCGCAGTACGAGCTGACGCAGCATTTCAATATTACTACCGAGTTTGGCTTTGCCGAACGTAACAGTTTTTTTATCGCCGGTGAGTATCGCTTTTGAGCCGACTGTTTATCCTTTTTCTGCTGCTGTTAACCTACCCGATCTGCAGCCAGGCCGAGACGCTCAGCCGCGAGAAAATCGACGGCTGGCTGCAGCATCTCGGCGCCAGCGATAAGTTCGACGCCAGCAAAGGCATCGACTGGGGCGTGATGCCCGGTCCGTTCTATACGCCGGAGCTGGGGCTGGGCATCGGCACCGCGGTCGTCGGCATGTATCGCCCCGATCCGCAGGATACCACCAGCCAGAATTCCACCCTGACGCTCAGCGGCTACGCCAGCTCCACCGGCGCGTTTGGCCTCAGCGTGAAAAACTACGCCTTTTTCGACAACGATCTGTGGCGCGTATTTGTTGAAGGGTCGATGGCCAATACCCCGACTTACTACTGGGGGCAGGGTTTTCACGCCGGAGATAAAGACAACGAGAAGGAAAAATATACCGCCCAGGTGCTGACCCTGCGCCCGACAATCTACCGGCAACTGATCGACAATGTTTATCTCGGCGCGGGGTGGTCGCTGGCGGCGCAGAATGCCGATGAGATGGACCACGACGATTTACCGAAAATAGAAAGTACCCCACAGGGACCGTCGGTATTCAGCTCTGGCGCCAGCATCGATATCAACTGGGACGATCGCGACTTTGTCCCCAACCCGCGCCGGGGCCAGTATGCCAACTTCCGCTACACCCATTACGCCCCCGGGTTAGGCAGCGATACCCGTTTTGATGAATTTCAGCTGCACTATAGCCATTATCATGCCCTGAGCGAGAAAAGCGTGCTCGCCTGGGAGGCCGATGGCGCCTTCACCCAAGGGGATGTACCGTGGAGCATGATGCCTCTGCTGGGCAGCGATGAGCGGATGCGCGGCTACTATCAGGGGCGCTACCGGGATAAAAACGTCGTTAGCAGCCAACTGGAATACCGTCGGCAGCTCACCTGGCGGCACGGGATTGTGGCCTGGGTCGGGGCGGGAACCATGGGGCCGTCGCTGTCATCGCTGAACAATGGCCGCTGGCTGCCTACCGGCGGCGTTGGCTATCGTTTCGAGTTCAAGCCGCGGGTCAATATCCGTCTTGATTACGGCATCGGCAAAGGCAGCAGCGGGTTCTATTTCCAGGTTGGAGAAGCGTTTTAAGCACATTGTCGGGCATTCAACCCCGCGCGGATTGCGGTATGCTAACGCCACTCTTATATCGGCCCGGTCAGCACGCCATGAAACAAGTTACCTTTGCCCCTCGCAACCACCAGCTCACTAACACCCGCACCTGGACCCCCGACAGCCAGTGGCTGGTGTTCGACGTCCGCCCGTCCGGCGCGTCGTTTACCGGCGAAACCATTGAGCGAGTGAACGTAAACAGCGGTACTGTGGAGACCGTCTATCATGCCACGCAAGGCGCGCGCGTTGGCGTGGTGACCGTGCATCCAACCCAGGAGCGCTATGTGTTTATTCATGGCCCCGAGCAGCCGGATGCGCAGTGGCAGTATGATTTTCATCATCGCCGCGGGGTGGTGGCCTTTCAGGGGGCCGTCGAGAATCTGGACGCCATGGACATTACCGCCCCTTACACGCCCGGCGCGCTGCGCGGCGGCAGCCACGTCCATGTCTATAGCCCCAACGGTCAGTTCGTCAGCTTTACCTATAACGACCACGTACTGCACGAGCGTGACCCGGCGCTGGACTTGCGCAACGTCGGCGTGGCGGCGCCATATGGGCCGGTGACGCCGCAGGGAAAGCATCCGCGCGAATATAGCGGCAGCCACTGGTGCGTGCTGGTAAGCCGCACGACACCGACTCCCGTGCCGGGCAGCGATGAGATTAATCGCGCCTATGAAGAGGGCTGGGTCGGGAACCATGCGCTGGCGTTTATTGGCGATACCCTGGCGGAAAATGGCGATAAAGTGCCTGAGCTGTTTATTGTCGATCTGCCGCAGGATGAAGCCGGCTGGAAGCAGCCTGGCGGGGCGCCGCTGGCCGGTACCGCAACCACAATGCCGGCGCCGCCGGCGGGCGTCAGTCAGCGTCGTTTGACCTTCACCCACCATCGCCGCTACCCGGGACTGGTGAACGTCCCGCGCCACTGGGTGCGCGCCAATCCCCAGGCGACGGCGATAGCCTTTCTGATGCGCGATGACGCCGGCGTGGTGCAGCTGTGGCTTATTTCACCGCAGGGGGGCGAGCCGCGTCAGTTGACGTATCATGCGTCGGGTATCCAGTCGGCGTTTAACTGGCATCCATCAGGAGAGTGGCTGGGCTTTGTGCTGGAGGATCGGATTGCCTGCTGCCATGCCGGCACAGGCGATATCACCTTTTTAACCAAGGTGCATGCGCATGCGCCCTCGGCTGATGCGATCGTCTTTTCGCCAGACGGTAAACAGATTGCCTGGATGGAGGAGGTGGACGGTTATCGCCAGCTGTGGGTCACACAGACCGGACGATAACTTACTGGGCAGGCATCGGCGCTGGCGGTATCACCGAGTTGGTCGCCAGCGTGGCCTTCTCGCTTTTTTCGACCCGTGATTTGATTGAGCTGTCGGTGCGGAACATATCCCACGGCAGCAGCAGGGTATCCATGACGGCGGTGAACGGCATGTCCAGCGCCACCAGTGATTTCACACCCCAGTTGGTATCGCTGTCTCCCAGCGTTTGCGCACTGGATCGCGTGCCCGGATAGGTTCCCTCTTTGCCACCGGTATGTGACATTACGCTGGAGCAACCGCTCAGGCTTATTATCCCGCTGAACAGGACCAGCTTTAACAGTCGTCTGCTTTTCATTGTTCTTCCATCGTCGTTTCGGGCGTTGAGATAACCTTCCAGCGGTTATATCGGGCCAACCCGTGAATGCATAGCGTTATTGCGCCGCACTGTGGCGGGCATCGCACTTTGCTTTTTGTGCTCCTCCCCCCAGTCTAAGCAATCATCGGCAAACTGCAAAAAAATTCGCCCTCAATCCCTTGAAAAGCACGGGGAGAAACCCATTTTATAGGTGTAACCCACTGAGAATACGCCTGAGGGGTATTCCGGATTACCGCGGCCTGTCCACGATGGAAGGTCATTTGATTCTCGCTGATTTTCAGGAGCTATTTACTATGCGTAACTTCGATCTTTCCCCGCTATATCGTTCAGCCATTGGTTTCGACCGCCTGTTCAACCTGCTGGAAAACAATCAAAGCCAGAGCAACGGCGGCTACCCTCCGTATAACGTCGAGCTGGTAGACGAAAACCACTATCGCATCGCTATCGCGGTGGCTGGCTTTGCTGAAAGCGAGCTGGAGATCACGGCCCAGGACAATCTGCTGATCGTCAAAGGCGCCCACGCCGCCGAGCAGAAAGAGCGGACCTACCTGTATCAGGGGATCGCCGAGCGCAACTTCGAGCGCAAATTCCAGCTGGCGGAAAATATTCACGTCCGCGGCGCCAACCTGGTGAACGGCCTGCTGTATATCGATCTGGAACGCGTGATCCCGGAAGCGAACAAGCCGCGCCGCATCGAAATCAACTAATTGTCCGTTTCAGGCCGCGTGGCGGCCTGATGTAACAACCTGCTCGCCGTCAGGGAGCAGATGCGAATTTACAGAATTCGCAGGTATTCACTCGCTTCTTAGAAGGAGAAAACACTATGCGTAACTACGATTTATCCCCCCTGCTGCGTCAATGGATCGGTTTTGACAAACTGGCCAACGCCCTGCAAACCGCCGGTGAAAGCCAGAGCTTCCCGCCCTATAACATCGAAAAAAGCGACGATAACCACTATCGCATTACACTTGCGCTGGCCGGTTTCCGTCAGGAAGATCTGGATATTCAACTGGAAGGCACCCGTCTGGTGGTGAAAGGCACGCCGCAGCAGCCGGAAAAAGAGACCACATGGCTGCACCAGGGGCTGGTGAGCCAGGCCTTCAGCCTGAGCTTCACCCTCGCCGACAACATGGAGGTCTCTGGCGCGACCTTCACCAATGGCCTGCTGCATATCGATCTGACCCGCAATGAGCCTGAGCAGATTGCCCCGCAGCGTATCGCCATCAGCGAACGACCGGCGCTAAATAGCTAATAAAGTAACCTACTGATAAGGCCCCGTTTTTCGGGGCTTTTTTGTGCCGGTCTGTTTGCTGGTATTGTGCGCCAGGCGGCATACAACCCACCTGGCAGCGGTCATAATCCCTGTAGTTAATGGTGTTATTCACAGGGACGATACCATGAGTGAGATAGCATTGACGGTTAGCGTGCTGGCGCTGGTGGCGGTAGTGGGGTTGTGGATCGGCAATGTCAAAATCCGCGGCGTCGGCTTTGGCATTGGCGGTGTCCTGTTTGGCGGGATTATTGTCGGCCACTTTGTCGATCAGGCGGGTGTCGCCCTCAGCAGCCCAATGCTGCATTTTATTCAGGAATTCGGCTTGATCCTGTTCGTCTACACCATCGGTATTCAGGTGGGGCCGGGCTTTTTCGCCTCGCTGCGGGTCTCAGGCCTGCGGCTCAATCTGTTCGCTATCCTTATCGTTATCCTCGGCGGCCTGGTGACCGCGGTGCTGCATAAACTGTTCAATATTCCTCTCCCGGTGGTGCTCGGTATCTTCTCCGGTGCGGTGACCAACACGCCAGCGCTGGGGGCCGGGCAGCAAATTCTCCGCGATCTCGGCGTACCGTTCGAGGTGGTCGATCAGATGGGGATGAGTTACGCGATGGCGTATCCGTTCGGCATCTGCGGCATTCTGCTGACCATGTGGCTGGTGCGCCTGTTCTTCCGCATCAATGTGGAGAAAGAGGCCCAGCGGTTTGAGGAGAGCAGCGGCAACGGCCACGCGAATTTGCACACCATTAACGTGCGGGTGGAGAACCCCAACCTCAACCAGATGGCGATTCAGGATGTGCCGATGCTCAATAGCGACAACATCGTCTGTTCGCGGCTGAAGCGCGGTGAGCTGTTGATGGTACCTGCGCCGGGCACCCTTATTCAGGCGGGCGACCTGTTGCACCTGGTGGGGCGACCTGAGGATCTGCACAATGCGCAGCTGGTGATTGGCCAGGAGGTGGCCACCTCGCTGTCGACGCGCGGCACCGATCTGAAAGTCGAGCGGGTGGTGGTCACTAACGAAAAAGTGCTGGGGAAGAAAATACGCGATCTGCACGTCAAACAGCGCTATGACGTGGTGATCTCCCGGCTGAATCGCGCTGGCGTCGAGCTGGTGGCCAGCAGCAGCGCCAGCCTGCAGTTTGGTGACATCCTCAACCTGGTCGGTCGTCAGGAGGCGATTGACGCCGTGGCCGCCGAACTGGGTAACGCTCAGCAGAAGCTGCAGCAGGTCCAGATGCTGCCGGTGTTTATCGGCATCGGACTCGGGGTACTGCTGGGGTCTATCCCGTTGTTTATTCCCGGCTTTCCTGCCGCACTGAAGCTGGGGCTGGCCGGTGGGCCGCTGATTATGGCGCTGATCCTCGGGCGTATCGGCAGCATCGGCAAGCTGTACTGGTTTATGCCGCCGAGCGCCAACCTGGCGCTGCGCGAGCTGGGGATCGTGCTGTTTCTGGCGGTGGTCGGGCTAAAATCGGGGGGCGACTTTGTCGCCACTCTGACCCAGGGCGAGGGCCTGAGCTGGATCGCCTACGGCATTTTCATCACCGCCATTCCGCTGCTAACGGTAGGCATTCTCGCGCGCATGCTGGCGAAAATGAACTATCTGACGCTGTGCGGCATGCTGGCCGGCTCCATGACTGACCCACCGGCGCTGGCCTTCGCCAACAATCTGCACGCCACCAGCGGCGCGGCGGCGCTCTCTTACGCCACCGTCTATCCGCTGGTGATGTTCCTGCGGATTATCACCCCGCAGCTACTCGCCGTGCTGTTCTGGGGGCTGAGCTAGCGGGCTTTGCGCCTGGACGCGGCGCAGGTGGTAATCCACCTGATACTCGCTGGCGTTGCGGAACATGACGGAATAGTTAAGAAACTCGCCGCTGTCGCTGTAGGAAAGGGAGGTAATACGCAGCAGCGGCGTCTGCTCAGGGACATTCATTGAGCGCGCCAGCTGCTTGTCCGCCAGCACTGGCGTCAGCGTTTCATAATTCCCGCTGATGATGATCCCGCACTCCTTCTCAATATAATCAAATTTCGAACCCTCCAGATGGCTCAGCGACAGGTTGCGGAACAGCTTCACTGGCATATAGCTATCCTCCAGCATCAGCGGCTTGCCATCGACGTAGCGCACCCGCCGTGAGAAGTAGATCCGTTCATCAATTTTAATCCGCAGCAGGCTGGCGATGGCCGGCGGAGCAGGCATCACCTCGAAGGCCAGCACCTGACTCACCACCTCTTTACCCTGCTTGCGCAGCACTTCCGCCAGGCCAGTGAGATTGCTGGTTTCATGATGGACGTCCTTACGCGCCACGAACGTCCCCGAGCCGTGGCGACGCACAACCAATCCCCAGTCCACCAGCAGGTCGATGGCTTTGCGGATAGTCATGCGCGCCACCCCGAACTCCTCGGCCAGTTTTTTCTCTCCCGGTAGCGGGCTACCGATGGCGAAGTCGGCGGAATTCAGCCGCAGCCGCA
Organism: Klebsiella sp. X1-16S-Nf21; assembly: GCF_002837615.1. Classification (NCBI taxonomy): domain Bacteria; kingdom Pseudomonadati; phylum Pseudomonadota; class Gammaproteobacteria; order Enterobacterales; family Enterobacteriaceae; genus Klebsiella; species Klebsiella sp. X1-16S-Nf21. The sequence continues at coordinate 23,150 of NZ_PJDK01000014.1, read as the reverse complement.
GGCGGTCAGCAATGGATTTGTAGATCACCAGTAGTCCTCTTGTGCAGGAAAGTGGAATGTCGCTGTCTTCTCTTTTCGTTAAAAAAATAGATTTATTACAAGTAATTAATACTCATTCATTTCGTTAATTCCACTGTTTGACTTATCGATGTCTAACTTTGGTTATTGAAGTAGACAACTTTGGCCAAATTAAAACCATGAATGGGATCACGAATCGCAACGGCGCGACATGTTGTCGGACGGGCAAATTTCTATTCTCGAGTCAGGCCGGTAATCAAGAAAAAGAAGGCCACTCACCCTACGAGTTGTTACATGAGGATTTTCAAATGCTCAGTCAAATACAACGCTTTGGCGGCGCCATGTTTACTCCGGTTTTGTTGTTTCCTTTTGCCGGAATCGTGGTCGGTATCGCCATCATGCTGCGCAACCCGATGTTCGTCGGCGAAGCGCTGACCGCACCCGACAGCCTGTTTGCCCAGATCGTTCACATCATTGAAGAGGGCGGCTGGACCGTCTTTCGTAATATGCCGCTGATTTTCGCCGTCGGTCTGCCGATCGGCCTGGCGAAACAGGCCCAGGGCCGGGCCTGTCTGGCGGTGCTGGTGAGTTTTCTCACCTGGAACTACTTTATTAACGCCATGGGGATGACCTGGGGCCACTTCTTCGGCGTCGACTTTTCCGTTGAACCCACGGCAGGCAGCGGCCTGACGATGATTGCCGGGATCAAAACCCTCGACACCAGCATTATCGGCGCCATCGTCATCTCCGGTCTGGTGACGGCCCTGCACAATCGCTATTTCGATAAACCCCTGCCGGTGTTCCTCGGCATCTTTCAGGGATCATCGTTTGTGGTCATTGTCGCTTTCCTCGCGATGATCCCCTGTGCCTGGTTGACCCTGCTCGGCTGGCCAAAGGTTCAGCTGGGCATTGAATCGCTGCAGGCCTTCCTGCGCTCAGCCGGGGCGCTTGGGGTGTGGGTCTACATCTTCCTTGAGCGCATTCTGATCCCCACCGGCCTGCACCACTTCGTCTATGGCCCGTTCATCTTTGGCCCGGCGGTGGTGGAGGGCGGTCTGCAGGTCTACTGGGCGGAGCATCTGCAGGCGTTCAGTCAGAGTACGGAACCGCTGAAGACGTTGTTCCCGGAGGGCGGCTTTGCTCTGCACGGTAACTCGAAAGTGTTTGGTTCGGTGGGGATTGCGCTGGCGCTCTACTTCACTGCCGCGCCGGAAAATCGCGTCAAGGTCGCCGGCCTGCTGATCCCCGCCACCCTGACCGCGATGCTGGTCGGGATCACCGAACCGCTGGAGTTCACCTTCCTGTTCATCTCGCCGCTGCTGTTCGCCGTTCACGCGGTGCTGGCGGCGACCATGGCGACGGTGATGTACATCTGCGGCGTGGTAGGCAATTTCGGCGGCGGTCTGCTCGACCAGTTCTTGCCGCAAAACTGGATCCCGATGTTCCATCACCACGCCTCGATGATGTTCATTCAGATAGGCATCGGCCTCTGTTTCACCGCCCTCTACTTCGTGGTCTTCCGCACCCTGATCCTGCGTCTGAACCTGAAGACGCCTGGCCGGGAAGAGAGCGAAATCAAGCTCTACAGCAAGGCCGATTACCAGGCGGCGCGAGGTAAAACCACGGCCGCCGCCGCGCCAGAGACCCGGCTGGGTCAGGCCGCTGGCTTCCTGCAGGCCCTCGGCGGCGCCGACAACATTGAAAGCATCAACAACTGCGCTACCCGACTGCGCATCGCGCTGGTCGATATGGCGAAAACGCAAAGTGACGACGTCTTTAAAGCGCTGGGCGCCCACGGGGTAGTACGCCGCGGCAACGGGATTCAGGTCATCGTCGGCCTGCACGTTCCACAGGTGCGCGACCAGCTGGAAAACCTGATGAAAGATTCTCTTTCGACCGAACATACCACCATGACGGAGGCAGTATCATGAAAAAATTCTCAGTTGTTATCGCAGGCGGCGGCAGCACCTTCACCCCGGGCATTGTTCTGATGCTGCTGGCAAACCAGGATCGTTTTCCGCTGCGGTCGCTGAAATTTTACGACAACGACGGCGCGCGTCAGGAGACCATCGCCGAGGCGTGCAAAGTGATCCTCAAAGAGCAGGCGCCGGAGATTGAGTTCAGCTATACCACCGATCCGCAGGCGGCGTTTACCGATGTTGATTTCGTCATGGCGCATATCCGCGTCGGTAAATATCCGATGCGTGAACAGGATGAGAAAATCCCGCTGCGCCACGGCGTGCTGGGCCAGGAGACCTGCGGTCCGGGGGGGATCGCCTACGGTATGCGCTCTATCGGCGGCGTGCTGGAGCTGGTGGATTATATGGAAAAATATTCGCCGAACGCCTGGATGCTTAACTACTCCAACCCGGCGGCGATTGTGGCGGAAGCCACCCGACGTCTGCGGCCGAACGCCAAAATCCTCAATATCTGCGATATGCCGATCGGCATTGAAGGGCGGATGGCGCAGATTGTCGGCCTCAAAGATCGCAAACAGATGCGCGTGCGCTACTACGGCCTCAATCACTTCGGCTGGTGGACATCGATTGAGGACCTCGACGGCAACGATTTGATGCCGAAACTGCGTGAATATGTGGCGAAATATGGCTATGTGCCGCCCTCTAACGATCCGCACACCGAGGCCAGCTGGAACGATACCTTTGCTAAAGCGAAAGACGTGCAGGCGCTGGATCCGCAGACCATGCCGAACACCTACCTGAAATATTACCTGTTCCCGGACTACGTGGTGGCTCACTCCAACCCGGAGCGTACTCGCGCCAATGAGGTGATGGATCATCGGGAGAAAAACGTCTTCAGCGCCTGCCGGGCGATTATTGCCGCCGGGAAATCCACCGCTGGCGATCTGGAGATTGACGAGCATGCGTCGTATATCGTCGATCTGGCGACGGCCATCGCCTTTAACACGCAGGAAAGGATGCTGCTGATTGTGCCAAACAACGGCGCGATCCATAACTTTGACGCTGACGCGATGGTGGAGATCCCTTGTCTGGTGGGTCACAACGGACCGGAACCGCTGACGGTTGGCGACATCCCGCACTTCCAGAAAGGGATGATGAGCCAGCAGGTAGCAGTGGAAAAACTGGTGGTCGATGCCTGGGAACAGCGCTCTTACCACAAGCTGTGGCAGGCGATTACCCTGTCGAAAACCGTACCGAGCGCCTCGGTGGCGAAAGCGATCCTCGACGACCTGATTGCGGCCAACAAAGATTACTGGCCTGAGCTGCATTAATCCCCGCTGTTTGACCGGCGCCCGCGGGGCGCCGGTTCTTCTCCCCGGTTCCTGATTTACGCTATGCTGAAGCCTGCAGCGCAATGAACAAGGAACTGTAATGAAAATCTCCCGCCTCGGCGAAGCGCCGGATTACCGCTTTTCGCTGGCTAACGAACGCACCTTTCTGGCGTGGATCCGCACGGCGCTCGGTTTTCTCGCCGCCGGCGTCGGCCTTGACCAGTTAGCGCCGGACTTTGCCACGCCGCTGATCCGTGAAATTCTTGCCCTGCTGCTGTGTCTCTTTGCCGGCGGCATGGCCATCTATGGCTATCTGCGCTGGCTGAATAACGAGAAAGCGATGCGTCTGAAACAGGACCTTCCCTATACCCGCACGCTGCTGGTGATTAGCATCCTGCTGTTGGCGGTGGTGGCCGCGGTGATGCTGCTGGTGGTGTATGGCGGATAAACGCCGGGCGCGGCGGGAAGGCGATCCGGGACTACAGCCAGAGCGCACCTCTCTGGCCTGGTTTCGCACTCTGTTGGGCTATGGCGCGCTGATGGCGCTGGCGATTAAACACAGCTGGCACCGCGCCGGCCTGCCGTTCTGGCTGTCGATCGGCGTGTTGGCGATAGTGGCGGTGATCCTCTGGGGCTATACCCGCCGTCGTCATCTGATGGACGTCGACGATAGCGATTTTTTACAGCCGCGGGCGGTTCGTGACAAATTTTTGATCGCACTCGCAGTACTTTCTCTGGCATTCCTGTTTGCTGTTACTCACCTTCAACCGATCGTTTCATTCATTAGGGATATGTCATGACAGGATGTCCGGCGAATTTGCCTCTCACTCATGCCCCCGGCCAGCAACATGACACACCCTTTCAGGCTGTCGTGGTGGAGGCGCATCATTGCCATCAGCCGCAGGCGTTCTATGCACAACTGCGTCAACAGGGGCTCACCGCTATCCATTTTATTCCGCAGCTGGCGGCCGGCGACGCCGCGCTCTGGGGGGAGTTTCTCTGTGCTGTCTTTCACCGCTGGGTGCGGGAAGATATTGGGCGCATCAATATTTTGCTGTTTAGTGAGACGCTGAGCGCCTGGTGCGGCGAGACGTTGACCCAGCCAGGCGCGCCAGCGGCCAACAGCACCTGCTACGGCTGCCCATGGCTGCGCCTGTGCCGCTGCGGCGAACAGGAAGACCCGCTGTGCGCGGGTTACCGGCAGTTCTACGATCTTAGCGGGCCCTATATGCGAGTGATGCGGGACCTGCGCCGACAGCAGCGGCCGCCAGAGGCGCTGATGCCGCTGCTGCGCTGAAGATTAGCGCCCCTTCGCAAGATACTGCGCCATCTCCTCTTCCGGCACCATACCGCCGCCGGTGGCCCACACCAGGTGGGTGGCCTGCTGCAGCTGTTGCTCACTCAGCCCCTGCAGCTGATGGTACGCCTGGCTGGCGCAGACCCGCTGCGGCCCGGCCATTCCGGCCAGCGCGGACGGTTCAAGGCGAATGTTTTCCGCTGTCGCCAGCCAGCCCAGCATGTCGTACATCGTCTGATCATCAAGGGTATACAGCCCGTCGAGCAGGCGCTCCATCGCCCGGCCAACGAACCCGGACGCCCGGCCGACTGCCAGACCGTCGGCGGCGGTCAGGTTATCAATGCCTAAATCCTGCACCGCTATCTGGTCGTGGAGCCCGGTATAGACACCGAGCAGCATGCAGGGCGAGTGGGTCGGTTCGGCGAACAGGCAGTGAACGTGGTCGCCGAAGGCCAGCTTCAGGCCGAATGCCACGCCGCCGGGGCCGCCGCCAACGCCGCACGGCAGGTAGACGAACAGCGGGTGATCGGCATCGACCACGCGCCCTGCTTTGGCAAACTGCGCCTTCAGGCGCTCGCCGGCTACGGCATAGCCGAGGAACAGCGTGCGCGAGTTTTCATCATCAATGAAAAAGCAGTTCGGGTCGGATTCCGCTGCCTTGCGCCCCTGTTCGACGGCGACGCCGTAGTCCTCTTCGTACTCAACGACCGTCACGCCGTGGCTGCGCAGTTTGGCTTTTTTCCACGCCCGGGCATCCGCCGACATATGTACCGTAACCTTAAAGCCGATGCGCGCGCTCATGATGCCGATCGACATCCCGAGGTTGCCGGTGGAGCCGACAGCGATGCTGTACTGGCTGAAGAACTGTTTAAATTCCGGCGTCAGCAATTTGCGATAATCATCTGCGGTGGTGAGCAGTCCGGCCTCCAGCGCCAGCTTTTCCGCATGGGTCAGCACTTCATAAATCCCGCCACGCGCCTTAATGGAACCCGAAATCGGCAGGTGGCTGTCTTTTTTCAGCAGCAGATCGCCGCTAATCGGCTGGCCGAACTTTTGCTCAAGGCTGCGTTTCATTGCCGGAATGGCAACCACTTCCGATTCGATAATCCCGCCGCTGGCGGCCGTTTCCGGGAAAGCTTCCGCCAGATAGGGCGCGAAGCGCTGAAGGCGGGCATGGGCGTCTTGCACATCGTCGGCGGTCAGACCGACGTAAGGTAACCCTTGCGCCAGGGTGGTGGTGGCCGGGTTAAACCAGGTGGTTTCTTTCAGGGCGATCAGATCCTGCACAAGCGGGAAGGTTGCGGTTAAGGTGGTCAGGTCAGCGTTTTTCATATTACGTCTCGTTCGCTTAGATGATGAAAGAAAGCAGGAAGGTGGCGGCGAGTGCAAGTAGTGACGCGATAAATGTCGCTGTCGTGTAGTACTTGAACGTTTCGCTGAGGCTGGCGCCGCAGTACTGTTTTACCAGCCAGAACAGGGAATCGGTGACGATCGTGCAGCCAATGGCGCCGGAACCGATGGCAATGGCGATGATCTCCGGGCTTACGCCAGGATAAAGCGGCAGCATCGGCGCAACGATGGCGGTAGCGCCCATCATCGCCACGGTAGCGGAGCCGACGGCGGCGTGCAGGATAAGCGCCACCAGCCAGGCCAGCAAAATCGGATGCATATGCAGATTCGAGAGGATCACCGCCAGGCTATCGGCCAGGCCGCTGGATTTCAAAACCGCGTTGAACGCGCCGCCGGCGCCGATAATCAGCAGAATGTTGGCGATCGACCCAAAGCCGTTTTCAGTATGAGTCAGCAGGACGCCCATCCCCATCTGCCGACGAATACCGAGAATGTAATAAGCGACAAAGACGGCAATAAACATCGCGGTGATGGGGTTGCCGATAAATTCCAGCACTGTATACAGCGTGCCGCCTTGCGCCATATTCAGTTCAGCGACGGTTTTCACCAGCATCAGCCCAATCGGTAACAACACGGTAAATAGCGTAGCGCCGAGCGAGGGCAGCGTCGATTCTTCGCGAACGTCGAGGTTGGAAAACTCGGCTGGCACCGATTTAAACGGCAGGCGGTTGCCGAGCAGCCTGAGGAACAGCGGGCCGCCGACCAGCGAGGCGAGCAGACCGACCAGCAGGCCATAGACGATAACCGTCCCGATATCGGCGCCCAGTTTATTCGCCACGAACAGCGCAGCCGGATGCGGCGGCACCACGCAATGCACCGCCATCAGGGCCGTACACAGCGGAATAGCCAGCTTCAGCAGCGAGGTATTGGTTTTTTTAGCGATGGAGAACGCCAGCGGGATCAGCAGCACCACGCCGACTTCGACAAACAGGGTAATACCGCAGATCAGGCCGACCAGCACCATAATCACGTCCGCCGACAGCCAGCGGCAGCGCTGCAGCGTCAGGCCGATGCGCTCCGCCGCGCCGGAGACTTCCATCATCTTGCCGAGGATGGTACCGAGACCGATCACCGCCGCCAGGAAGCCCAGCGTGCCGCCGATGCCGCTCTCAATGGCGTTGACCATCTCCAGCGGACCCATCCCCATCATCGCCCCGACGAAAAAGCTCGCCAGCAGCAGCGCCAGAAACGGATGAAACTTCAGTTTGACGATCGTTAAGACGATTAACACGATGCTAATCAGCAGCGTGCTCACAACCCAGATTTGCGATTCCATACCCCACCTCGCCGTAAGTAACGTGTGGTTATTGAACAGAAACTCGGCATGGGCTGACAAACGATATAAATGGCCTTTCAGGTGAGCCAAATTGAATCAAAAAGGTGATTTAGCTCTAAAAGCGACCTATGAATATGCTATGGGTCAAATTAATTCATCCTTTAGCGGAAGTTCTGGCGTTATTTTTTTATCATCCAGATCCCCTTTTTTGCCAGGAGCGCATAATGGATGTACTCAAAACCTTAGGTACCCGGTTGCTCAACGGCTGGCAACTCTCCAGGCTGTCGACGTTTGAGGTGGCGGCGCGGCACGAGTCGTTCGCCCTGGCCGCAGACGAGCTTGCGCTCACCCCAAGCGCCGTCAGTCACCGGATTAATCAGCTGGAAGAGGAGCTGGGGATCCAGCTCTTTGTCCGCTCGCACCGCAAAGTGGAGCTGACGCGAGAAGGGAAGCGCGTTTACTGGGCGCTGAAGTCGTCGCTGGATGGCCTCAATCAGGAGATTCTGGACATCAAAAACCAGGAGCTCTCTGGCAGCCTGACGGTCTATTCGCGCCCGTCGATAGCCCAATGCTGGCTGGTGCCGGCGCTGGGGGATTTCACTCACCGCTACCCGGCCATCTCGCTGACTGTGCTGACCGGCAACGATAACGTCAACCTGCAGCGGGCGGGTATCGATCTGGCAATCTATTTTGATGATGCGCCGTCGTCGCAGCTGAGCCATCATTTTCTGATGGATGAGGCGATCGTGCCGGTATGTACGCCGAATTACGCCCGCCAGCTGCAGTTAACGTCAAATCCTGCCAATCTGCGCCACTGTACGCTGCTTCACGATCGCCAGGCATGGAGCAATGATTCCGGCACCGATGAATGGTTCAGTTGGGCACAGCAATTTGGAATTGAATTGCCGCAATCGTCGGGCATTGGCTTCGATCGTTCTGATTTAGCGGTGATTGCGGCGATGAATCATGTGGGGGTAGCGATGGGGCGTAAACGGCTGGTGCAGAAGCGGCTGGAGAGCGGCGAGCTGATTGCGCCTTTTGGCGACATGACGCTGAAATGCCATCAGCATTATTACGTGACGACCCTGCCGGGCCGTCAGTGGCCGAAAATCGACGCCTTTATCGAGTGGCTGCATAGCCTGACCTGAAAAGAGGTGAGCAACGGCTCGGTGCCTGATAATCGCCCGGCGGCGCTGCGCTTGCGCGGGCCTACAGTCCGGTAGCCCGGATAAGGCGTCAGCCGCCATCCGGGGAACGAACGCCGCGCTTATACCGGCTGCTGATGGTGGGTGAAGCGCGAGGCCAGCGGCAGCCAGCACAGCAGAATCAACAGGCCCATCAGCATCATCAGCAGGCCGAGGCTGCCCTGACCGGTTTGCGGCATCATCGCCGACAGCCAGGCCAGCACGCCGGAGCCGATATTCTGCAAGCCGCCCACCAGGGCCCCGGCGGTACCGGCGAGAAACGGGAACGGCTCCATCGCGCCGCTGGTGGCCAGCGGGAATAACATCCCGGCGCCGAAGAAGAACAGCGCCGCCGGCACCAGCAGGGTCCAGACGGTCATGATGCCCAGCAGCCCAGGGATCCACATCATCAAACCTGCCAGCAGGCAGCAGATCACCGACTGCCACATCAGCGTCGGGAAACGCTTGTTCGGCCGGCCGGCAAACCACGCGCCGAAGAACGCCGCCGGGATCGGCAGAATAAACAGAATACTCACCGCCATGCTGCTCAGGCCGAGCACCGCGCCCATCAGCACCCCGGAACAGGCTTCGAACACCGCAATCCCGGCCAGGCCGCCGATCAGCATCAGCAGATAGCAGTTAAACGCCCCGGTACCGAACAGCGTTTTGTAGCTGGTCAGGAGTTTGGTGCGTGGCGCCCCTTCCGGGCGCGTTTCCGGCATCCACTTCGCCATGCTGAAGGTCACGCCCGCGCACAGCACCAGCAAGAAGGCGTAGCAGGCGCGCCAGCTCCACAGGGTGTCGAGGATGCCGCCGAGCAGCGGCGCAATCAGCGGGCTGACCAGAATACCCATATTTAACAGGCTATTGGCATGACGCAGCTGCGCGCCTTCGTACAGGTCGCGGGGCAGGGTGCGCGCCATCACGCCGCCGACCCCCGTACCCATCCCCTGCATGGCGCTGGCGGCGATCAGCACCGGCAGGCTATGGGTGGTAATAGCTACCAGCGTCGCCAGCATAAAAATCGACATCCCGACGAGGATCACCGGACGGCGGCCCACGCGGTCGGAGAGCGGGCCGTAGAACAGCTGTGAAATACCGTAGGTCAGCAGATAGGCCGCCATCACGCTTTGTACCGCCCCTTCGCGGACGTTCAGCGCGACCGCCATGTCGGCAATAGCCGGAATATAAATGGTCTGCGCCATCTGGCCGACGGCCACCAGCAGTACCAGCATCAACAACAAATTGAAGTTCTTATGCCGTTTCATGTCGATGAATACTTTGCGAGTAATTAGAAGTGAAGAATATGTGACTGGCACACCCCGTAAACGATGGAGGAATCTACCATATAAAAATGACAGAACAACTGCAAAGTACCGATTGCTGGGGGGAGTCGAGGCAGATTTTGTAAACAGGTTCGGCAACTAATGTTGCCATTTCAGGCTACGCCAGGCGCAGGAGGATCGCCCCGGCGGCAATCCCGCAGGCGGCCACGATGCGCAGCGGCATCAGTTGTTCTTTCAGAACGATAAAGGCGATCAGCGCGCCGAACAGAATGGAGGTTTCACGTAGCGCGGCGACCACCGCCAGCGGGGCCTGGGTCATCGCCCATAGTGCCAGGCCGTAGGAGCCCATGGTGCCGACACCGCCGAGGATGCCCTTTTTCCAGTGCTGACGTAAATAACGACTGGCCTCTCGCCGTCGCGCCACCATGGCCCAGCACAGCAGGCAGAAACCGTTCATAAAAAAGGTCCACAGGGTGTAGCCTAGCGCCGAGCCCGCCAGCCGGACGCCGGTGCCGTCCACCAGTGTATATCCCGCGATAAAGCAGGCGTTGATCAGCGCCAGCACGATGCCTTTGCGGGAGCTAACGCTGCCGTGAAAGGCCATCGCCAGAATCGCCAGGCAGATAACGCCGATGCCCAGCCAGGCCAGCGGCGACAGACGATCGCCTAGGAACAGCACGCTTATCGCCGCGACCAGCAGCGGCGCGGTGCCGCGCATCAGCGGGTAGGTCTGGCTCATATCCGACACCTGATAGGTCTTCGCCACCAGCACCGTATACACCACCTGTAACGCGCACGACGCCAGCAGATAGGGGGCGCTGGCAAGCGCGGGCTGCGGGGCAAAGGGCAGCATCACCAGGGCGATCAGCGCGGCCGAGCCGCTGACGCCGATCGCCGCGTACATTTTATCGCCGCTGGCTTTGACGATAGCGTTCCAGCTGGCGTGCAGCAGGGCGGCGAACAGCAAAATGCAGAATACGGTGAGGGTCATCGCAGACAGGTTCAACAGTGAAGGTCACCGGAATGTAACACGCGCCCGCGCTGCCTGCCAGCGGGGGGGTTAAAGCGAACAAAACAGGCGATGTGTCACCCGCGGTTCATCGTACACCGGGCGAAAACCAAGCCTTTCATAAAAGGGCCAGGCCTGCGCCGGGGCATGGGTGTTAAGAAAATCGAACCAGGCGCTGGAGTGGGTAATGACCGAGACCAGAAGCTGCTGGCCGATCCCCCGGCGACGGTAACGTTCGCTAATGTAGAGATGGCGAATGCGCCCGACCCGCGGCTGCGGACTGAAGGGATCGCTATTGATGCCGCATACCCCTACCAGCTGATGGTTGACGAAGGCGCCCAGCAGCGTTTCGCCCGGCGCGTTAAAGCGGTTTTTGCCGCTCTGCCAGTTTTCCGCCAGGCGGCGCAGCATGTTGAAATGCTGTTCAAGGCTTTCAGTGCGCAGCGCAACGAACCCCGGATCGTCCGGCGTTGTGGCGGCAATTAACAGGGGTGGCATAGTTTCCTCCATCAAGTCATCCCGGGACGCCCGGCGGGCGCCTGCAGGGGGGCGGTTTCCCGCCCCCCTCAGGTGCGACTTGAACCTGAATCAGCGGAACTGTTTCAGGACTGCATCAAGTAGTTGCAACACAGCAACCATGAGTTTCAGGATTAAAATAATAATATCCATTCCGCCCATACGCGCGTCTCCTGTGGTTAAGGAGCACAATAAGCTGACGTACCTTTCCGCTGCCCGTTGCCAGCTTATCCCTGTCTGTCGCCGGCGGCGTCTGCCCTGGCCGATAGTTCGTTCTTTCCATGAACGGCTTCCCGGCCCGCCGCCTGCAACGACAGGGGTGCGCAGCGCTGAACCACGCGTTGCCGCGCGGGCCAGTGACTGCACGTTGTTGACGTAACACAGTGTGCTCTCTCGGGGTTAAGGCACTGACGGCACCACCCGTTTCAGCCAGGACTTCGTTGCGCCGGTCAAACTTGCGGCCCCCGAATGGCACAAAGTGAACACACCCAGTATAGATAAATACTGTATGGATGAACAGTATTTTTTGGACAAATACGCCCCTCTCATCCATACTCTATGACAGAGAAAAACCGACCTTAAATTGCGCGAACTGCAGCGATCGCGTATACTTTTGGCGTTGACGTAATACAGTGTGCTTGCGGCTACCACCTGTAACCATGCTGATAAAAACCTCGCTCCGGCGGGGTTTTTTGTTTTCTGCCCTTTTGCGCCGAATTGTGATCTTTCGCGCAAATTATCGTGGATGAAAATAAATCCATTGTGAAATCGCAAAACCTGTGTTTGTATAAATTCAGCTTATTTTTCGACACAACAGGTCCCTAATGAACGCAACCCTGATCGCTTCGACCCTACTAAAAACCGCGCCAGCCGCGGTGGTCGTCGTGTCTGTGGTGGTCGTCGTCGGCAACGCGCCGTAGGGTCCGGAACAACACGAATTCCAAACCCCGCCGGCGCAAACCGAGCGGGGTTTTTTGTTGGCGAGCCCCCCGGTAAAGTCGGCCCAGAATAAAAGGACTGGAGCATGGCAAGTTCGGGCACCACATCAAACACAATGCGCTTTACCGGCGCGCAGCTGGTTGTTCATTTACTGGAACGCCAGGGCATCACTATGGTCAGCGGCATCCCGGGCGGTTCTATCCTGCCCATCTACGATGCCTTAAGCCAAAGCACGCAGATCCGCCACATCCTGGCGCGCCACGAGCAGGGCGCGGGTTTTATCGCTCAGGGGATGGCGCGAACCGAAGGCAAACCCGCAGTCTGTATGGCCTGTAGCGGCCCTGGCGCCACCAACCTGATTACGGCGATCGCCGATGCCCGCCTCGATTCAATCCCGCTGGTCTGCATCACCGGCCAGGTGCCGGCCTCCATGATCGGCACCGACGCTTTCCAGGAAGTGGACACCTACGGCATCTCTATCCCCATCACCAAGCATAACTACCTGGTGCGCGACATCGCCGAGCTGCCGCAGGTGATCAGCGACGCCTTCCGTATTGCCCAGTCCGGGCGTCCCGGGCCGGTGTGGATAGACATTCCTAAGGACGTACAGGCGGCGACCATTGAGCTGGAAACGTTGCCAGAGCCGGGCGAGCGCGCCCCGGCACCGGCCTTCACGCCTGAAAGCGTGCGTGAGGCGGCGGCAATGATTAACGCGGCGAAACGGCCGGTGCTCTATCTGGGCGGCGGGGTGATTAACGCGCCGCAGCCGATTCGGGACCTGGCGGAAAAAGCCAACCTGCCGACCACCATGACCTTGATGGCGCTGGGGATGCTGCCGAAGGCGCATCCGTTGTCGCTGGGGATGCTGGGCATGCATGGTGCGCGCAGCACCAACTTCATTTTGCAGGAAGCGGATTTACTGATTGTTTTAGGCGCCCGTTTTGATGACCGGGCGATTGGCAAGACCGAGCAGTTCTGCCCGAACGCGAAGATTATTCACGTCGATATCGACCGCTCTGAGCTTGGCAAAATTAAGCAACCGCACGTCGCGATTCAGGGCGATGTGGCGGAAGTCTTAGCCCAGCTGATCCCGCAGATTGAGGCGCAGCCGCGCGATGAGTGGCGCCAGCTGGTGGCCGATTTGCAGCGTGAATTCCCTTGCGCCATCCCGCAGGAAAGCGACCCGCTCTCCCATTACGGCCTGATTAACGCCGTGGCCGCCTGCGTTGACGATGAGGCGATCATCACCACCGATGTGGGTCAGCATCAGATGTGGACAGCGCAGGCCTACCCGCTCAACCGTCCGCGCCAGTGGCTGACTTCCGGCGGCCTCGGCACCATGGGCTTCGGCCTGCCGGCGGCCATCGGCGCGGCGCTGGCGAATCCGCAGCGCAAGGTTATCTGCTTCTCCGGCGACGGCAGCCTGATGATGAATATTCAGGAGATGGCCACCGCCGCCGAAAATCAGCTGGATGTCAAAATTATCCTGCTGAACAACGAAGCGCTGGGGCTGGTGCACCAGCAGCAGAGCCTGTTCTATCAGCAGGGCGTGTTCGCCGCCACCTATCCGGGGATGATTAACTTTATGCAGATTGCCGCCGGTTTTGGCCTGCAAACCTGTGATTTAAATAACGAAGCCGATCCGCAGGCGGCGCTGCAGGCGATTATCGACCGCCCAGGTCCGGCGTTGATCCACGTGCGTATCGACGCGCAGCAGAAAGTGTATCCGATGGTACCGCCGGGTGCGGCCAATACTGAAATGGTGGGGGAATAAGCCATGCAAAAACAATGTGATAACGTCATTCTGGAACTCACCGTCCGCAACCATCCCGGCGTCATGACCCACGTTTGCGGGCTATTTGCCCGTCGGGCGTTTAACGTCGAAGGCATTCTCTGTCTGCCAATTCAGGGCAGCGAACACAGCCGTATCTGGCTGCTGGTGAATGATGACCAGCGATTGGGGCAGATGATTAGCCAGATTGAAAAGCTGGAAGATGTCACCAAAGTGGCGCGCAACCAGTCCGATCCCACCATGTTTAACAAAATTGCGGTGTTCTTCGAGTAAATCGCGCAAGGCTTGAACGGTAAGGTGCTTATGGTTAAGGTAAGCGCCTTTGCCGGATGGCGCTGCGCTTATCCGGCCTACAGGGAGTGGATCCGTAGGCCGGATAAGGCGTTTACGCCGCCATCCGGCGCTTTCAGGCACCAGGAAACACCATGACTACCATCGCCCTTATTGACGATCATTTGATTGTCCGCTCCGGCTTTGCTCAGCTGCTGGGGCTGGAAGCTGATTTTCAGGTTGTCGCTGAATTTGGTAGCGGCCGCGAGGCGCTGACGGGGCTACCGGGGCGCGGCGTACAGGTCTGTATCTGCGATATCTCCATGCCGGATATTTCCGGGCTGGAGCTGCTCAGCCAGCTGCCGAAGGGGATGGCGACCATCATGCTGTCGGTACACGACAGCCCGGCGCTGATCGAGCAGGCGCTGAACGCCGGCGCGCGCGGCTTCCTGTCGAAACGCTGCAGCCCGGATGAACTGATTGCCGCGGTCCGCACGGTGGCGGCGGGTGGTTGCTATCTCACGCCGGATATCGCCATGAAGCTGGCCGCCGGGCGCCAGGATCCGCTCACCAAACGCGAACGCCAGGTGGCGGAAAAGCTGGCGCAGGGCATGGCGGTGAAAGAGATTGCCGCCGAGCTCGGCCTGTCGCCGAAAACCGTTCACGTTCACCGCGCCAACCTGCTGGAAAAACTGGGCGTCAGCAACGACGTTGAGCTGGCGCGCCGCATGTTCGATAGCTGGCAATGAAGGCTGTCGTCTCACGATTGCTGTCGGTCATCGGCTGCGCCTTTATCTTCGCGGCCGCCTGGTTCTGCCTGTGGAGCATCAGTCTGCATCTGGTGGAACGCGCGGATTTAGCGGTGTTGCTGTTTCCCTTTGGCCTGCGTTTAGGGCTGATGCTGCAATGCCCGCGTGGCTACTGGCCGGTGCTGCTGGGCGCCGAGTGGCTGCTTATCTTCTGGCTGGCGCAGGAGGTGGCGCTGGCGCACCCGATAATTTTGATGACCGGAAGTCTGATGACTCTGCTGCCGGTGGCATTGATTTCACGCTATCGCCAGCAGCGAGACTGGCTGACATTGTTGCGCCAGGGCGGGGCGCTGATCGCCGCCTCGCTGCTGCAATCGCTGCCGTGGCTGGCGCAAGAAGGCAGTGAGGGACTGACCGCGCTGTTGTTGACGTTGACCGGCGGTCTGACGCTGGCGCCGACCTGCCTGGTTATCTGGCACTATCTTACCAGTACCGTCTGGAGGCCACTGGGGCCCGCGCTGGTCTCGCAGCCGATTAACTGGCGCGGTCGGCATCTGATCTGGTACCTGCTGTTATTCACCATTAGCCTGTGGCTGCAGCTTGGGCTGCCCGCCGAGCTCTCCCGCTTTACCCCATTTTGCCTCGCGCTGCCGATTATTGCCCTCGCCTGGCACTACGGCTGGCAGGGGGCGCTGATCGCCACCCTGATGAACGCGATTGCGCTGATTGCCAGCCAGACCTGGCACGATCACCCGGTCGATCTATTGCTTTCGCTGCTGGCGCAGAGCCTCACCGGGCTGCTGCTGGGGGCGGGGATCCAGCGATTGCGCGAGCTTAACCTGTCGCTACAGAACGAGCTGGCGCGAAATCGGCGGCTGGCGGAACGTCTGCTGGAGACCGAAGAGAGCGTGCGGCGCGACGTGGCGCGCGAGCTCCATGATGATATTGGCCAGACTATCACGGCAATTCGCACCCAGGCGGGGATCGTGCAACGGCTGGCGCCGAATAACGCCAGCGTGCGCCAGAGCGGCCAGCTGATAGAACAGCTGTCGCTGGGAGTTTACGACTCGGTGCGTAGACTGCTAGGCCGTCTGCGTCCGCGTCAGCTCGACGACCTGCCGCTGGAGCAGGCAGTACGTTCGTTGATGCGCGAGATGGAGCTGGAGGACCGCGGCATTGTCAGCCATCTCGACTGGCGGATTAACGAGGCGGGACTGAGCGAGAACCAGCGTGTGACGCTGTTTCGCGTTTGCCAGGAGGGGCTGAATAATATCGTCAAGCACGCCAGCGCCAGCGCTGTTACCCTGCAGGGCTGGCAGCAGGATGAGCGACTAATGCTGGTGCTGGAAGATGACGGTTGCGGCCTGCCGCCGGGGTCGAATCTGCAGGGGTTCGGCCTGACCGGCATGCGCGAACGTGTGACCGCGCTGGGCGGTACGTTAACTATCTCCTGCACACACGGTACCCGCGTGTGCGTCAATCTACCGCTGCGTTACGCCTGAGAGGAGCGCCGATGTTTGCCTTTTTAAAAGCGCCGCCGGACGCCGCGCCAGTTAGCGATAAACGCGAGCTGGACGAGCGTTATCGTTACTGGCGTCGACATATTCTGCTCACTATCTGGCTTGGCTACGCGCTGTTTTATTTCACCCGCAAAAGCTTTAATGCCGCGGTGCCTGAAATTCTTGCCAGCAATGTGCTGACTCGTAGCGATATTGGCCTGCTGGCCACGCTGTTCTATATCACGTACGGGCTGTCGAAATTTTTCTCCGGTATCGTTAGCGACCGCTCCGACGCCCGCTATTTTATGGGCCTGGGGCTTATCGCTACCGGGGTGGTGAATATTCTGTTCGGTTTTTCCACCTCGCTGTGGGCTTTTGCGCTGCTGTGGGCGTTGAATGCCTTCTTCCAGGGCTGGGGCTCTCCGGTCTGCGCCCGGCTGCTGACGGCCTGGTATTCGCGGACCGAACGCGGCGGCTGGTGGGCGCTATGGAATACCGCGCATAACGTCGGCGGCGCGCTGATCCCGATGGTGGTGGGGGCGGCGGCGCTGCACTACGGCTGGCGTGCAGGGATGACGATTGCCGGCTGTCTGGCGATCTTCGCCGGGCTGTATCTGTGCTGGCGGCTGCGCGATCGCCCGCAGGCGGTGGGGTTACCCGCCGTGGGCGACTGGCGTCACGATGCGCTGGAAATCGCCCAGCAGCAGGAGGGGGCCGGGCTGACGCGCAAAGCGATCCTGACCCGCTACGTGCTGGCCAATCCCTATATCTGGCTGCTGTCGCTGTGCTATGTGCTGGTGTACGTGGTGCGGGCGGCGATTAACGACTGGGGTAATCTGTATATGTCGGAGACGCTCGGCGTCGATCTGGTGACCGCTAACTCGGCGGTGACCATGTTTGAGCTGGGCGGTTTTATCGGCGCGCTGGTGGCGGGCTGGGGCTCGGATAAGCTGTTTAACGGCAACCGTGGGCCGATGAATCTGATTTTCGCCGCCGGAATTTTGTTGTCGGTTGGCGGGCTGTGGCTGATGCCGTTTGCCAGCTACGTCATGCAGGCGGCTTGCTTCTTCACCACCGGGTTCTTCGTCTTCGGCCCGCAGATGCTGATCGGCATGGCGGCGGCGGAATGTTCGCATAAAGAAGCCGCCGGGGCGGCGACCGGGTTTGTCGGCCTGTTCGCTTATCTTGGCGCCTCGCTTTCCGGCTGGCCGCTGGCGCAGGTGATGGATATCTGGCACTGGACCGGATTCTTCGTGGTGATTGCGATTGCCGCCGGCATTTCCGCGCTGCTGCTGCTGCCGTTTTTAAACGCGCAGGCGCCGCGTACCGCCAGCGAAGCGTGATGTAGCTCACCCTTTGGCCGCGAACGGGGCAAAACTAAGAAATTTTCCCGGTTTCACCTGGACGCCGTCTCAGGCCAGACGGCGCGCTGGTTTTTACAATGCCTGGTTATGACGCAGGCATAAAAAATCAGCTCAGGAGATACCCATGCTGGCCTTTCTGAATCAGGTGCGCAAGCCGACGCTGGATCTGCCGCTCGATGTGCGGCGCAAAATGTGGTTCAAACCTTTCATGCAGTCCTATCTGGTGGTCTTCATTGGCTACCTGACCATGTACCTGATCCGCAAGAACTTTAACATCGCGCAGAATGACATGATCTCCACCTATGGGTTGAGCATGACGCAGCTGGGGATGATTGGCCTGGGCTTCTCCATCACCTACGGCGTGGGCAAGACGCTCGTGTCTTATTATGCCGACGGTAAAAACACCAAGCAGTTCCTGCCGTTTATGCTGATCCTCTCCGCCATCTGTATGCTGGGCTTTAGCGCCAGCATGGGCGCGGGCTCCACCAGCTTGTTCCTGATGATCGCCTTCTATGCGCTGAGCGGCTTCTTCCAGAGCACCGGCGGCTCGTGCAGCTATTCCACCATCACCAAGTGGACGCCCAGACGCAAACGCGGCACCTTCCTCGGCTTCTGGAATATCTCCCACAACCTCGGCGGCGCGGGCGCGGCGGGCGTGGCGCTGTTTGGCGCCAACTATCTGTTCGACGGCCATGTGATCGGCATGTTTATCTTCCCGTCGATTATTGCGCTGATCGTCGGCTTTATTGGCCTGCGCTACGGTAGCGACTCGCCGGAATCCTATGGCCTCGGCACGGCGGAAGAGCTGTTTGGTGAAGCGATCAGCGAAGAGGACAAAGAGACCGAAGAAAATGCGATGACCAAGTGGCAGATCTTTGTTGAGTACGTGCTGAAAAACAAAGTGATCTGGCTGCTGTGCTTCTCCAACATCTTCCTCTACGTGGTGCGTATCGGTATCGATCAGTGGTCCACCGTGTACGCCTTCCAGGAGCTGAAGCTGTCTAAAGAGGTGGCGATTCAGGGCTTTACCCTGTTTGAGGTCGGCGCGCTGGTCGGCACGCTGCTGTGGGGCTGGTTGTCGGATCTGGCCAACGGCCGCCGCGCGCTGGTGGCTTGCATCGCGCTGGCGCTGATTATCGCCACCCTCGGGGTTTACCAACATGCCAGCAACCAGTACGTCTATCTGGCCTCGTTGTTTGCGCTGGGCTTCCTGGTGTTTGGTCCGCAGCTGTTGATCGGCGTCGCCGCTGTCGGCTTTGTGCCGAAAAAAGCGATCGGCGCCGCCGATGGGATCAAGGGCACTTTCGCCTATCTGATTGGCGATAGCTTCGCCAAGCTGGGTCTCGGGATGATCGCCGACGGCACGCCGGTCTTCGGCCTGACCGGCTGGGCCGGCACCTTTGCGGCGCTGGACGCCGCCGCCATCGGCTGTATCTGCCTGATGGCCATCGTGGCTATCTTCGAAGAGCGTAAAATTCGCCGCGAGAAAAAGAACCGTATTTTGCAGACTGCCTGATTCAACAGGTATTTGGTAACCTTGCCCGGCCAGTGCGCCGGGCTTTTTTATTTCTTGCGTAATATGCCAGGTCCGACAGTCGACAGCAGGCAAATTCCCATTATGATAGTCAGGCCGCGATTGGATGAGAGGATGCATGATCTGGATAGGACTGGCCACCCTGGTAGTGGTATTTGTTGTGGGATTTCGGGTGCTTACCTCTGATTCACGCCGCGCGATCCGCCGCCTGAGCGAACGCCTGGGCATTACGCCTGTTCCGCTGGAATCAATGATCGATCAGCTGGGAAAAACCGCCGGTAATGAGTATTTGCGCTACCTGGAGCGGCCGAATGAAGCGCATCTGCAGAACGCCGCGCAGGTGCTGCTCATCTGGCAGGTCGCGATTGTCGACGCCAGCGAAAAAAACCTGCATTACTGGTATCGCCTGATGCAAAAAGCGCGTTTAGCGGCGCCAATTACCGACGCGCAGATCCGCCTGGCGCAAGGTTTTCTGCGCGAGCTGGACCCGGATGTGAGCGATTTGCATAACCTACAGCAGCGCTATAACGACCTGTTTCTCCCGGAAGACGGCGTGCACTGGCTGCACTGATCTCATTGTTATCCGGCCTGTGGTTCAAAACCATATCTCCCTTACGTTCCTTGTAGGCCGGATAAGCGTAAGCGCCATCCGGCAGAATAACTACAGTAGGATTTTCAGGCCGTGTTTTTGTACGACGCTAAGCAATTTTAATGACATTCCGCTCGGTTGTTTAGCGCCAGTCTCCCATTTTTGCACGGTAGACACACTGGTATTCAGATAACGAGCGAACACGGGTTGGCTAACATTGAGTTGTTCACGTAGCGCTTTAATTTCAATGGGTTGAAGTGCGGCTACGCTACCGAGACATGATTCATCAAAATGGCGCATTGTTTCCTGTGGGATTGCGCCAACGCTGAATAGCCCCGACGCAGCGCTATGGATCGCTTCGAAAGCCGGGCTTTTGTATTTATTTTTTGCTGTCATCGCAAATCTCCACCAATTCTTTACTTTTAACTAAGGCCGTCGTTTTCTCTTCAGAGAGATTGGCATAGTGTTTTGCTAACTCACGAAACCCCATTAATTCGCGATGGTTGATATTGGCCATATCCTGTTTGGCATATAGAAAGGTATAAAACCAATACCCTGCGCTTTTGGTAAGGATGATTGCGCGATCGCGATTCTTGTTGAGTCGCTTTTTATAAACCCCCCCTCCTAAATCAACCACCTTGCCCTGAAGCGCAGATTGAATTGCCTGATAGAGCTCGTTGTCGGAAATGCCATGAGAGCTAGCCTCTCTGGCAAACCATTTGGTTTTAAAGATACGCATTGCTGACATCCTGTCGTTAAAAGTATAGCACATGGTGCTATATTAAATTCTCCTGAGATTTGTAAAAGCGATAGCAAGCATCGTTTTTTTAAACATGCGAACAGCGACGCATCCTCTTATGAAAAGCGATGAGAGTTGTGAAAACGTTAAATTCGTCACAAACAAAATGTTACACTGCGCGGCTTTCAGCCACTTTCTTCGCAGGTCACTCATGAGTCATTCAAATGAAGCCAAACCCCATGCACGCGAGCTGGCGCGACCAAACTGGTCGGCGGTTTTCGCGGTTGCTTTCTGCGTTGCCTGCCTGATTACCGTCGAATTTCTACCGGTCAGTCTGCTGACGCCGATGGCGCTGGATTTAGGCATCTCCGAAGGGATGGCCGGGCAGTCGGTGACGACGACGGCATTCGTAGCGATGTTCTCCAGCCTGTTTATCACCTCCATCATTGGCAAAACCGATCGCCGCTACGTGGTGATCCTGTTTTCGCTGCTGCTGACCCTTTCCTGCCTGCTGGTATCGTTTGCCGATAGCTTCACCCTGCTGCTGCTGGGACGAGCCTGTCTGGGCCTGGCGCTCGGCGGTTTCTGGGCGATGTCGGCCTCGCTGACCATGCGGCTGGTGCCGATGCGCGTGGTGCCGAAAGCGCTGTCGATTATCTTCGGCGCGGTATCAATCGCGCTGGTGATCGCCGCCCCATTGGGCAGTTTCCTTGGCGGGCTTATCGGCTGGCGCAACGTCTTTAACGGCGCGGCGGTGATGGGCGTGCTGTGTACGCTCTGGGTGCTGAAAGCGCTGCCGTCGCTGCCCGGTGAATCGGCTTCTCAGCAGCAAAATATGTTTGGTCTGCTGAAGCGTCCGGGGGTGATGGCCGGGATGTGCGCCATTTTCATGGCCTTTGCCGGGCAGTTCGCCTTCTTTACCTATATTCGCCCGGTTTACATGACCCTCGCCGGTTTTGACGTCGACGGCCTGACGCTGGTGCTGTTGAGCTTTGGTATCGCCAGCTTTATCGGCACCTCGCTCTCCTCGGTGCTTCTCAAGCGCTCGGTAAAAGCGGCGCTGGCGATCGCGCCGCTGGTGCTGACCGCCTGCGCGGTGGCGCTGGTGCTGTGGGGAGAAAGCAAAATCGTCGCCTCGACGGTGGCGATTATCTGGGGCTTCGCGTTTGCGCTGATCCCGGTGGGGTGGTCAACGTGGATCACCCGTTCGCTCTCCGATCAGGCGGAAAAAGCCGGGTCGATTCAGGTGGCGGTGATCCAGCTGGCCAACACCTGCGGCGCCGCGGTCGGCGGCGTGGCGCTCGACCACTTAGGGCTGCTGTCGCCGCTGGTGTTGTCAGGAATATTAATGCTGTTTACCGGGTTGCTGGTGGCGACCAAAGTGAAGGTGAATCCACCCGCTTAAGGCCGCTCGCCTTTTGCCAGCCGGCACTACCGCGGGTACGGCGCCTGACCGCCCGGCGGCGCTGCGCTTGCCGGGCCTACGGGTGGTATCCCGCAGGCCTCCTCAGTCGTAGCCCGGCTAAGCGTAGCGCCAGCCGGGAACGCTCCTTCGACAGCGCTATCGCATCAGAACCACGCCTCAAACATTCCACCGACGTTCAGTGAATCCAGCTGCTGGTCCTGGGTGCCGTTAACCTTCGCGGTATGCTCGTTGTCCACCTGACCGCCGGTCACGTAGAAGCGCAGCATCGGACGGAACTCCGGCCCCATGCCGATGGCGATGTTCTGCGACAGCGTCAGCTTCCAGCCGTGGTTATCCCCGCCCTGGTCGTAATCCACGCGCTGGTAGCCCGCTTCCAGCCAGGTGGAGTGCACGTCGTTCCAGAAGTACATCGGTCGTACGATGGCGCCGTAGTTTTTACGGTTGTCGGTGTTGTCCTTGCCGTTGTCGTAGTCATGGAAAGCCAGCAGGTATTCGATCTGCGCCTGCTGGGTGAACTTATGGCTGCCCTCGAAGCTGGCGTAGACCGTGGTCAGGTCGTCGGTTTTGTTGTAGACGCTGTTATCCGAGTTGTCGGAGTAGCGCAGGATCACCTTGTTCACCCCGCTGTCGTTGGTGTGGCTCAGCACCAGGCCGCCCTGCCAGGCTTCGAGGCGCGCGTCGCTGTCCACCGCCTTCGAGTCAAAGCCGTAGTTGGCGTACACCTCGACGTCGATCGGCCCGGCCTTGATGTTGTGGGTTTTGGTGGTCAGCGCGTAGTGGCCGTTGTCGCCGGTATCGGAGCTGCCGGTACAGGTGATACGCGACGGGTTGGTCTCGTCGGCCATCACTTCCGGACTACAGGATTTCACCTGCGAGACCGTCGCCACGTCGAACTGCACGCCGCCGATATCAAAGTTCTTCACCCCGGCGCCCTGGCCGTCGTGGTTCATCCAGAAGTAGTCGTTGATCCCCTGTTGCGGACGCTGGTGGAAGTCGCGGCCGG
>NZ_PJDK01000149.1:0-1660 GCF_002837615.1 Klebsiella sp. X1-16S-Nf21 | reverse complement strand
AAGCCGCTAAGATCCTGAACAAGCCGGTGGAAGAGCTGAACATCATCACTTGCCACCTCGGCAACGGTGGCTCTGTTTCCGCTATCCGTAACGGTAAATGCGTTGATACCTCCATGGGCCTGACGCCGCTGGAAGGTCTGGTGATGGGTACCCGCTCCGGCGACATCGACCCGGCAATCATCTTCCATCTGCACGACACCCTGGGCATGAGCGTTGACGCGATCAACAAAATGCTGACCAAAGAGTCCGGCCTGCTGGGTCTGACCGAAGTCACCAGCGACTGCCGCTACGTGGAAGACAACTACCAGGAAAAAGCCGACGCTAAACGCGCGATGGACGTCTACTGCCACCGCCTGGCGAAATACATCGGCTCCTACACCGCGCTGATGGACGGTCGTCTCGACGCCGTTATCTTCACCGGCGGTATCGGTGAAAACGCCGCGATGGTGCGTGAACTGTCGCTGGGCAAACTGGGCGTCCTGGGCTTCGAAGTTGACCACGAACGTAACCTGGCTGCCCGTTTCGGCAAGTCTGGCTTCATCAACAAAGAAGGCACCCGTCCTGCCGTGGTTATCCCGACCAACGAAGAACTGGTCATCGCGCAAGACGCCAGCCGTCTGACCGCTTAATTCCACACCGCCAGCCATAACCTTCAATAATTCGAGCTGCAGGAAGGCGGCGACGCAGCAAATCCCCGGTGGCGTACACCACGTACGCCACCGGGGTGAGCAAGTAGAGCCAACGCGCATGCAACTTGAAGTATGACGGGTAGCTGGTGGTGCTGTTTTGTATCCCGCCTGATACTGGCGGTAACGAAAGAGGATATACCGTGTCCCGTACTATCATGTTAATTCCTACCGGTACCAGCGTAGGCCTGACCAGCGTCAGCCTCGGTGTGATCCGTGCTATGGAACGCAAAGGCGTTCGTCTGAGCGTCTTTAAACCAATCGCCCAACCGCGCTCCGGTGGCGATGCGCCAGACCAGACCACCACCATCGTTCGCGCCAGCTCCTCCACGACCACCGCCGCTGAACCGCTGAAGATGAACCACGTTGAATCTCTGCTCTCCAGCAATCAGAAAGATGTGCTGATGGAAGAGATCATCGCCAACTACCACGCGAACACTCAGGATGCGGAAGTAGTACTGGTGGAAGGCCTGGTGCCGACCCGTAAGCATCAGTTCGCGCAGGCGCTGAACTTTGAAATCGCCAAAACGCTGAACGCGGAAATCGTCTTCGTGATGTCGCAGGGCACCGATACGCCAGAGCAGCTGAACGAGCGTATTGAACTGACCCGCAACAGCTTTGGCGGCGCGAAAAACACCAGCATTACCGGCGTTATCGTCAACAAACTGAATGCACCGGTCGACGAGCAGGGCCGTACCCGTCCTGACCTGTCCGAAATCTTCGACGACTCGTCGAAAGCGAAAGTCGTGAAGATCGACCCGGCTCAGCTGCAGAAAGGCAGCTCCCTGCCAGTACTGGGCGCGGTGCCGTGGAGCTTCGATCTGATCGCCACCCGCGCGATCGACATGGCGCATCACCTGAATGCCACCATCATCAACGAAGGCGATATCAACACCCGCCGCGTGAAATCCGTGACCTTCTGCGCGCGCAGCATCCCACACATGCTGGAGCACTTCCGTGCAGGCTCGCTGCTG
>NZ_PJDK01000148.1:0-1822 GCF_002837615.1 Klebsiella sp. X1-16S-Nf21 | reverse complement strand
TGTCGGCATACTCCCGGGCCAGGGCGAAGAGCTGCGGCATGGCGGCATTGGCGATGGACGCCAGCATCACCCCGCAGGTAATTAACGTCAGGTAGTGACGGTTGAAGGCAAACAGCAGCGCATTGCCCACCGCCATCAGGCAGCAGAGCATAATTAACCGCCGCCGATCGCCGCGGCTATCAGAGCGCTTAGCCAACGCCAGACTCACCAGGATCCCGGCAATGGCATTTACCGTGTAGAACAGGCCCACCCAGAACGGCTGCGCCCCTACTTCGCGGCTGAGAAACAAACTCAAGGTCGGCGCCTGCAACGCGCCCGCCACGCCCATCATAAAAGCAACCAGCATAAAGGCGGCATACACGCCGTTTAGCCGTCGTCCCATCGTCATCAACCACAGCATGGAATGTCCTTAACACACGCGAAGTAAACGAAAAAAGCCAGCAGAGGATTTCTGCTGGCGGGTGATTCTATACTCTATGGGTTTCATGTTGCAGGACAAAACGGTTAACCGTTTTGCACAGCGCTTGTGCTGGCCCTGAAAGGGTGAGCGTGGCCAGAACGTCAGGCCCTGAGCGCATCGACAGCGAAACGAGCGGTCGCGGCCAACGCCCCTGCAGCGTGAAAAACGACGAGTATAACACCAATACTCAGTCACACATGATGTCTGCAAGTCAATGATCAGAGGCCTTTGACGTCACTCCCCACTGCATCAGTTCTCCCAGGATTTCCTGTTGTCGTCCTGCCATCAGGCGGGCCAGCCAGGACGCATCCTGCGTCGCAGAAAAATAGCGCTGGTAGAACGATTTTGCGGTAGACCTCATCATATTCACCTCCTCGCTTCATCGGGATTCATTATTGGCTTAATATGGGGAGTAATAAATTGCTGAGTTTTGCGCAGGAGTTCCCCTTTTATGTCTTCCAGCCGTCTGCAACAACAGTTCATCCGCTTATGGCAGTGCTGCGACGGCAAGTCGCAGGAGACCACCCTCAACGAGCTGGCGGAAATGCTGAGCTGCTCGCGTCGCCATATGCGCACCCTGCTCAATATGATGGAGTCCCGCGGTTGGCTGGCCTGGGAGGCGGAGGCAGGTCGCGGCAAGCGTTCGCGGCTGACCTTTCTCTATACCGGTCTCGCCCTGCAGCAGCAGCGTGCCGAAGATCTCCTCGAGCAGGATCGCATCGATCAGCTGGTGCAGCTGGTCGGCGATAAGGCCGCCGTCCGCCAGATGCTGATCTCTCATCTTGGACGCAGCTTTCGCCAGGGGCGGCATATCCTGCGCGTGCTCTACTACCGTCCGATGAAGAATTTACTGCCCGGCAGTGCGCTGCGGCGTTCGGAAACGCATATTGCCCGGCAAATTTTCAGCGCCCTGACGCGGGTAAATGAGGAAAATGGGGAACTGGAAGCCGATATTGCCCACCACTGGCAGCAACTGACCCCCACCCACTGGCGCTTTTTCCTCCGTCCCGGCATCCATTTTCACCACGGCCGTGAGCTGGAGATGGCGGATGTGATCGCCTCTCTGCAGCGCAGCAATGCCCTGCCGCTCTATTCACATATCGAACGCATCGAATCGCCCACCGCCTGGACCCTGGATATTCATCTGCGCCAGCCCGACCGCTGGCTGCCCTGGCTGCTGGGTCAGGTGCCGGCGATGGTGCTGCCGCAGGAGTGGCAGACCATGAACCACTTTTCCTCCATGCCGGTCGGCACCGGCCCTTATGCCGTGGTGCGTAACAATCAGAACCAGCTCAAGATCCATGCCTTTGAAGACTATTTTGGCTACCGGGCGCTGATCGATGAGGTGAACGTCTGGGTGCT
>NZ_PJDK01000147.1:0-1868 GCF_002837615.1 Klebsiella sp. X1-16S-Nf21 | reverse complement strand
GGACGTGCGCTGGAAAGCGGACGCCTGATTACCAGTAGTGCTCCGCTGTCATATGGCCCGGCCGGCGACGCAGATGTTTGGTCATCTGCCGGGTCTCTTTTAACAGCTGTTGGGTATCGCGCACCATTTGCGGGTTGCCGCACAGCATGACGTGGCTGGTGTCGGTGTTCATCGCCAGCCCGACCGCCTCTTCCAGCGCGCCGGTTTCAATCAGGAACGGCACCCGGCCGGTCAGCGAGCCTTCCACAGTTTCGCGGCTGACCACCGTCTGGATGCGTAATTTACCGGCGTAGCGCTGCTCGAGTTCGCGCATCAGCGGCAGATAGCTCAGGTCCGCGGCGTAGCGGACGGCGTGAACCAGCACCAGGTTGTTAAAGCGTTCAAGATCTTTGCCTTCCTGCAAAATTGACAGGTACGGCCCGAGGGCAGTGCCGGTCGCCAGCATCCACAGGGTATCGCAATCCGGTACTTCATCGAGGACGAAGAAACCTGCCGCTTCACTCACCACCAGGACTTCATCGCCCGGCTTCAGCGCCGCCAGACGCGGGCTCAGCTTGCCTTCCGGGACGGTGACCAGATAGAACTCGAGATCGGGATTGCCGGGGGCATTGACGTAGGAGTAGGCGCGCTGCACGCGTTCTCCGTCGATTTCCAGTCCGAGCTTGGTAAACTGCCCGGCGGTAAACGGATGAACAGGCGCCCGCACGTATAAACTGAACAAGGCATCCGTCCAGTACTCCACTTTTGTCACTTTGCCGCTAACCCAGTCCGCCATCGTCTTCTCCTGTTGCCAAGCGATGCCTTATCTTCGGTCCAGACGAGTAAGATTTCCACCCCGAAGGCACAAGAAAGCTCTATTGATCAAATATAAACGAAGAACAGGGCAACCGCCTGCGGACGGTTGCCTGGGAGAGAAAAAGCGGTATTACAGGATGTGCTGCTGGATGTCCGGATCTTTACGGTCGAGGTAATGAATCGACTGAATACGACGGATAGTGCGCGACTTGCCGCGGATCAGCAGCGTCTCGGTGGTGGCCATGTTGCCCTTGCGGGTGATGCCGTCCAGCAGATCGCCTTTGGTGATCCCGGTGGCGGAGAAGACGACGTTATCGCTGCGCGCCATTTCATCCAGACGCAGCACTTTGCCTGCTTCAATGCCCATGGTTTTGCAGCGCGCCAGCTCGTTTTCACCGATGCGGCGGTTCTCTTCGTTATCGCCCTTCACGTGGTGGCGAGCCAGCAGACGCCCCTGCATATCACCGTCGAGGGCGCGGATCACCGCGGCGGAAACCACCCCTTCCGGCGCGCCGCCGATGCCGTACAGTACGTCGACTTCGCTATCCGGCATGCAGGTGAGAATAGAGGCCGCGACGTCGCCATCGGGAATCGCGAATACACGCACGCCCAGCTGCTGCAGCTGGGCAATGACCGCGTCGTGGCGCGGTTTCGCCAGCACGGTGACGGTCAGCTCGCCCAGCGGCTTGTTCAGGGCGCGGGCGATATTGTGCAGGTTCTCTTCCAGCGGCAGATTGAGATCGATAGCGCCTTTAGCACCCGGGCCGACGATCAGCTTTTCCATATACATATCCGGCGCGTTGAGGAAGCAGCCCTTATCGCCGACCGCCATCACCGCCAGGGCGTTGGCCTGGCCCATCGCCGTCATGCGGGTGCCTTCGATGGGATCGACAGCGATATCTACCGCATCGCCCTTGCCGGTACCCACTTTTTCGCCGATATAGAGCATCGGCGCTTCATCGATTTCGCCCTCGCCGATGACGATGGTGCCGTCGATATTGACGAGGTTAAGCATAATGCGCATGGCGTTAACCGCTGCGCCGTCGGCGGTATTCTTATCGCCGCGGCCCAGC
>NZ_PJDK01000146.1:0-1911 GCF_002837615.1 Klebsiella sp. X1-16S-Nf21 | reverse complement strand
GCGAAGCCCTGTGTTGTTGAAATTGTGTAATAATAAATGCGCTCATGTTACTGACGCTTAAAGATAGATCACTATCGGGGAGCATGGGTCATTGCTAGCCGCGCGTCTGGGCATAACCTTCCCTGGAGATAAGTTATGCCTGATTACGTACATATTTTTACTTTTGGTCTGGTTGCGTTAGGAATGGTATTAACTCCCGGCCCAAACATGATCTATTTAATTTCTCGCTCCATTTGCCAGGGAAAACGCGCTGGGCTTATTTCCCTGGGCGGCGTTGCGCTTGGCTTTATCTTCTACATGCTTTGTGCCGCATTCGGCATAACAGCATTTGTGTTTGCCATTCCGTATGCCTATGATTTACTTCGTTTTGGCGGAGCTGCTTACCTTCTCTATCTCGCCTGGCAAGCTGTAAAACCCGGTGGGAATGCCCCTTTTTCTGTTAAAGAGATGTCGGTTGATGGCCCTAATAAACTATTTATGATGGGCTTCATTACTAATCTCGCTAACCCTAAAATTGCCATCATGTACTTATCTTTGCTTCCGCAATTTATTCAACCAGACCATGGCAGCGTTCTAAGTCAGTCACTGGCCCTTGGATGTGTCCAAATCTTTATAAGCCTGATGGTAAATTCCATGATTGTCCTCGTTGCAGGTTCAATAGCAGGGTTTCTTTCAAGTCGTCCTTCATGGATAAAAGCGCAACGTTGGTTTATGGGTACTGTACTGGCAGGGTTAGCTCTGAAGATTGCTTGCGAGACAAAACGATAGTGATTGTTTACTACTAATGAGCATATCACGACATCAGCAATGTCCTCATATCACCCATGAGGACATCCTGATTTGATCCTCATAAGCTAACATAGATCAATGGTATCAATGTCCGCTTTTGGCTGTGAGTTCAACTGATGGACGCAACACACTTATTGAACCGTTCTGCTGGTGATTCATAGTCTAGCGTTTTTCTCGGCCTTTCGTTGAGCTGTCTGGCAACACTGTTAAGTCTTTGCTGGCTGTGAACCGATAAGTCAGTTCCTTTTGGAAAATATTGTCTGAGCAATCTGTTCGTATTTTCATTTGAGCCTCGTTGCCAGGGAGATTGAGGATCACAAAAATAAATCTGAATGTCTGTCGCTATAGTAAATCGTGTGTGGCTGGTCATTTCAGCTCCACGATCCCAAGTTAATGTTTTATAATGCTCAGCAGGTAATTCCCGGGCTTGTCTGATGAGTGCAGATATAACCGTTATGGTCTTGTTGTCTCTGATCTTCGCCAGCATAACAAAACGGGAATGACGTTCTACGAGGGTGATGATATAGGAGTTTTTCGAGCCCTGAATCAAGTCACCTTCCCAGTGACCTGGAATGGCTCTGTCAGCCGCCTCTGGTGGCCTTTCGCTGATAGGTATCGTGTCCGGGATTGACCCTAATCCTTTCCCTTTAAGCGATGACGTTCTGGATCTACGCACTGCTCTTCCGCTTCTGAGGCATTGCTGCAACTCTTTTTTTAATGCTCCCCGGGTTTGTATAAAAAGCGTTTTATAAATCGTTTCGTGTGACACATGCATTTCCTGATTATCCGGATAACAGCGTTTCAGCCAACCGGCGATCTGTTCCGGCGACCAGTCCTGATGCATCTTCTCTGCAATGATTTTACACAATGCTGGGCTTTCAATTAGCTTGCAAGGTTTTGGTCTCAGTGCATTTTCCCACGCAGTAGCATCGGCTTTTGCTGCACGGTATTGTTTTGCACCACCGTGCCTCCTGACCTCGCGGCTAATCGTTGAGGGCGCTCTTGATAATTTGGCGGCAATGTCCCTGATACTGAGTTTTGCTACCAGCCCTCTGGATATCTCCTCTCTTTCATCAAGCGAAAGCGCTAATCGGTGCCGTTTTCGCACGGGAGGACGGTAGC
>NZ_PJDK01000145.1:0-2909 GCF_002837615.1 Klebsiella sp. X1-16S-Nf21 | reverse complement strand
GTTCGCGAAAGTGATCCTGTCTGGTGAGGTAACTCGTCCGGTAACTGTTCGTGGCCTGCGTGTGACTAAAGGTGCTCGTGCTGCTATCGAAGCTGCTGGCGGTAAAATTGAGGAATAAGTAGCAGATGGCTAAACAACCGGGATTAGATTTTCAAAGTGCCAAAGGTGGCCTTGGCGAACTGAAACGCAGACTTCTGTTTGTGGTCGGTGCGCTGATAGTGTTCCGTATTGGCTCTTTTATTCCGATCCCTGGTATTGATGCCGCTGTACTTGCCAAACTGCTTGAGCAACAGCGAGGCACCATCATTGAAATGTTCAACATGTTCT
Source organism: Klebsiella sp. X1-16S-Nf21 (assembly GCF_002837615.1). Taxonomy (NCBI): domain Bacteria; kingdom Pseudomonadati; phylum Pseudomonadota; class Gammaproteobacteria; order Enterobacterales; family Enterobacteriaceae; genus Klebsiella; species Klebsiella sp. X1-16S-Nf21. The sequence goes on along the minus strand of NZ_PJDK01000145.1, from coordinate 2,582 downwards.
CTGGTGGTGCTCTCAGCCGTGCTTCTATCTTTGCACTGGGGATTATGCCGTATATCTCGGCATCTATCATCGTGCAGCTGCTGACGGTGGTTTACCAACCGCTGGCAGAGCTGAAGAAAGAAGGGGAGTCTGGTCGTCGTAAGATCAGCCAGTACACCCGCTACGGTACTCTGGTGCTGGCGATATTCCAGTCGATCGGTATTGCTACCGGTCTGCCGAATATGCCTGGTATGCAGGGCCTGGTGATTAATCCAGGCTTTGCGTTCTATTTCACCGCTGTTGTAAGTCTGGTCACAGGGACTATGTTCCTGATGTGGCTCGGCGAACAGATCACTGAACGCGGTATCGGTAACGGTATCTCGATCCTGATCTTCGCCGGGATCGTTGCGGGACTCCCGCCGGCCATCGCCCATACTATCGAGCAAGCGCGTCAAGGCGACCTGCACTTCCTCCTGTTGCTGTTGGTTGCAGTATTAGTATTTGCAGTGACCTTCTTTGTTGTATTCGTTGAACGTGGTCAACGCCGCATTGTGGTAAACTACGCGAAACGGCAGCAGGGTCGTCGTGTCTATGCTGCACAGAGCACACATTTACCGCTGAAAGTGAATATGGCGGGGGTAATCCCGGCAATCTTCGCTTCCAGTATTATACTGTTCCCGGCAACCATCACGTCATGGTTCGGGGGTGGTACTGGTTGGAACTGGCTGACAACAATTTCGCTGTATTTGCAGCCTGGGCAACCGCTTTATGTGTTACTCTATGCGTCTGCAATCATCTTCTTCTGTTTCTTCTACACGGCGTTGGTTTTCAACCCGCGTGAAACAGCAGATAACCTGAAGAAGTCCGGTGCATTTGTACCAGGAATTCGTCCGGGAGAGCAAACGGCGAAGTATATCGATAAAGTGATGACTCGCCTGACTCTGGTTGGTGCGTTGTATATTACTTTTATCTGCCTGATCCCGGAGTTCATGCGTGACGCGATGAAAGTGCCGTTCTACTTCGGTGGGACATCGCTGCTTATCGTTGTTGTCGTGATTATGGACTTTATGGCTCAAGTGCAAACTCTGATGATGTCCAGTCAGTATGAGTCTGCATTGAAGAAGGCGAACCTGAAAGGCTACGGCCGTTAAAACTGGTCGCCCGAGAAGTTACGGAGAGTAAAAATGAAAGTTCGTGCTTCCGTCAAGAAATTATGCCGTAACTGCAAAATCGTTAAGCGTGATGGCGTCATCCGTGTGATTTGCAGTGCCGAGCCGAAGCATAAACAGCGCCAAGGCTGATTTATTCGCATATTTTTCTTGCAAAGTTGGATTGAGCTGGCTAGATTAGCCAGCCAATCTTTTGTATGTCTGTACGTTTCCATTTGAGTATCCTGAAAACGGGCTTTTCAGCATGGTACGTACATATTAAATAGTAGGAGTGCATAGTGGCCCGTATAGCAGGCATTAACATTCCTGATCACAAACATACCGTAATCGCTTTAACCGCTATTTTCGGTATCGGCAAAACCCGTTCTAAAGCTATCTGCGCTGAAACGGGCATCGCTGAAAATGTTAAGATCAGTGAGCTGTCTGAAGAACAAATTGATATTCTGCGTGAAGCAGTAGGTAAATTTGTCGTTGAAGGTGATCTGCGCCGTGAAATCACCCTGAGCATCAAGCGTCTGATGGACCTTGGTTGCTACCGTGGTTTACGCCATCGTCGTGGTCTTCCGGTTCGCGGTCAGCGTACCAAGACCAACGCACGTACCCGTAAGGGTCCGCGTAAACCGATCAAGAAATAATCGGGGTGATTGAATAATGGCAAAGGCACCAGTTCGTGCACGTAAGCGTGTAAGAAAACAAGTCTCTGATGGCGTGGCTCATATCCATGCTTCTTTTAACAACACCATCGTTACTATCACTGATCGTCAGGGTAACGCACTGGGTTGGGCAACAGCCGGTGGTTCCGGTTTCCGTGGTTCTCGCAAATCCACTCCGTTTGCAGCTCAGGTTGCAGCAGAGCGTTGCGCAGAAGCCGTAAAAGAATACGGCATCAAGAATCTGGAAGTTATGGTCAAAGGTCCGGGTCCGGGTCGCGAATCTACCATTCGTGCACTGAACGCCGCTGGTTTCCGCATCACTAATATTACTGATGTGACTCCGATCCCTCATAACGGTTGTCGTCCGCCGAAAAAACGTCGCGTATAACGCTACGTTTTCCAGGTTAGTTGGAGAAAGAAAATGGCAAGATATTTGGGTCCTAAGCTCAAGCTGAGCCGTCGTGAGGGCACCGACTTATTCCTTAAGTCTGGCGTTCGCGCGATCGATACCAAGTGTAAAATTGAACAAGCTCCTGGCCAGCACGGTGCGCGTAAACCGCGTCTGTCTGACTATGGTGTGCAGTTGCGTGAAAAGCAAAAAGTTCGCCGTATGTACGGTGTGCTGGAGCGTCAGTTCCGTAACTACTATAAAGAAGCAGCACGTCTGAAAGGCAACACCGGTGAAAACCTGTTGGCTCTGCTGGAAGGTCGTCTGGACAACGTTGTATACCGTATGGGCTTCGGCGCCACTCGTGCTGAAGCACGCCAGCTGGTTAGCCAC
>NZ_PJDK01000144.1:0-3080 GCF_002837615.1 Klebsiella sp. X1-16S-Nf21 | reverse complement strand
GAACGGCGCCGCCGGATAGTGGCTTACCTGCTTCAGGGCCACCTGCAGACCGCTCTCCCGCTCAACCTCCGCGATAAACGCCCGCAGCTGGCGATCCATCTCGTCCACCAGCGCATCGCTGAGATTGCGCATATCAATGGAGAAGGTGACCTCCCCGGGCACCACGTTGCGGCTGTTGGGCCACACCTGCACGCTGCCGACGGTGCCGCGTCCCTCTTCGCTGCGCCCGGCAATGGCCACCACTTCCTGCATAATGCGGGTCGCCACCTGCAGGGCATCCTGACGCAGGCGCATCGGCGTGGGTCCGGCGTGCGAGGCCTGGCCGGTGACCACGCAGTCGTACCAGCGGATCCCCAGCACGCCCTGCACGATACCGATGGTTTTCGCTTCATCTTCGAGAATCGGCCCCTGCTCAATGTGCGCCTCAAAATAGGCGCCGATGGGATGCTCCCCCGGGGTCTGCTCGCCGATATAGCCGATCTGCGCCAGCGCCTCGCCGACGCTGACACCCTCTTTATCCGTGACGGCCCAGGTCTCTTCCAGCGGGAAGACGCCGGCAAAGACCCCGGAGCCCATCATCACCGGTACAAAGCGCGACCCCTCTTCGTTGGTCCAGAACACCACCTCAATCGGCGCGTCGGTATCAATCTGCAGATCGTTGAGCGTGCGCACCACCTCCAGCGCCGCCAGCACGCCGTAGTTGCCGTCAAATTTGCCGCCGGTGGGCTGAGTGTCAATATGGCTGCCGGAGACGATGGGCGGCAGGCCGGGGTTGCGGCCTTCCCGGCGCATAAACACATTGCCGATTTTATCGATGGTGACGCTCATCCCGGCCTCCCGCGCCCAGCCTATTACCTTGTCCCGCCCCTGGCGGTCGAGGTCGGTGAGGGTCAGACGGCGGCAGCCGCCCTTCGGCGTGGCGCCGATCTGCGCGAGATCCATTAACGACGCCCACAGGCGGTCGCCATTGATGCGCCAGCCGGTGGTGTCGGTCGCGGGGGTAAAAAGTACATCACTGCTCATGGTAGTCTCCTGACATCAAGGTCGCCGCCAGCGTAACCGGCGGTGGGAATGCGCTATCAACGCCTGGTCTTCATCCTGTATGGTTTTTTGCCGCCGATCAGACGGCCAGGGCCTGGGCGTTAGCGTCAATCGCCAGCTCGCGCCAGCGGTGGCAACTCACCGCGTGGCGCTCCGCGACGGATTCCGTCGGCGGCAGACTCTGTTCACAGACCGGGCGACGGTGCGGGCAGCGCTCGGCAAAAGCGCAGCCGGGCGGCAAGCGCGCCAGATCCGGCGGCGCGCCGGGAATGCAGTGCAGGGCATCACCTTTCTTAAGCCCCTCTTTCGGCCGACTGCCCAGCAGCACCTGGGTATAAGGATGGCGCGGGTGGCGCAGGATCTCGCTCATCGACGCTTCCTCGACGATCCGCCCGGCGTACATCACCGCCACCCGGTCGGCGATCTCCACCGCGGCGCCGATATCGTGGGTCACAAACACGATCGACAGCCCGCGCTGCTTTTGCTGCTCGCGCAGCAGGATCAGGATCTGGATTTGCACCGTGGCGTCGAGGGCGGTGGTCGGCTCATCCGCCAGCAGCAGCTGCGGGTTACAGGAGAGCGCAAGGGCGATCATCGCCCGCTGGCGCATCCCGCCGGACATCTCGTGCGGGTAAGCATCCAGCCGCCGCTCGGGGCTGGGAATGCGCACCTGGCTCAGGGCCTCCAGCGCCCTGTCCCGGGCCGCCTGGCGCGACAGCCCTTCGTGGCGGCGCAGCCCTTCAATAATCTGCTGCCCGACGGTGTAGACCGGATCGAAGGCCAGCAGCGGCTCCTGAAAAATCATCGCGCAGCGTCCGCCGCGATAGCGCCGCAGCTGGCTGGCGCTCATCGTCAGCACCTCGTCGTCCCCCACCTGCAGGGTGCCGGAGAGCTCACTGCTCCCTGGCGGGTGCAGGCGCATCAGCGCCCGCAGGGTCACGCTCTTGCCGGAACCCGACTCGCCAATCAGCGCCATCACCTCCCCCTTTTGTACGTCAAAGGAGACTCCATTGACCGCGTTGATGGTCTGTCCGTCGCGGCGAAAGACGACCCGCAGGTCGCGCACATGGACAAAGGCGTTATCCGACATGGCTGACCTCCTTAAGGGGGATGCTTTGATGCCAGGGCGAGGCCGGCTGCGCCATCAGGCAGGCGCTCTGGTGCCCCTCCCCGACCGCCTCCAGCCGCGGTTTCACCTCGGCGCAGACCGCCTTCGCATGCGGGCAGCGGGTGTGAAAACGGCAGCCGCCCGGCGGCGCGATGGGGCTGGGGGGATCGCCGCTCAGCGGCGAGGTCAGGGTGCGGTTTTCCGGGTCCATGGAGGGCATCGAGCTTAACAGCGCCCGGGTATAGGGGTGGGCGGAGGCGGTAAACAGCTGCTCCGCCGGGCCAATCTCCACCACTTCGCCAAGGTACATGACGAGGATCCGATCCGACAGCCAGCGTACCACGTGCAGATCGTGGCTGATGAACACGTAGGTCAGCTCGAGAGTCCGTTTCAGCTCCTGCAGCAGCTGCAGCACCTGGGCTTCCACCGATTTATCCAGCGCCGACACTGCCTCATCGAGGATCACCAGCCGCGGCTTCATCGCCAGCGCGCGGGCGATATTCACCCGCTGCCGCTGGCCGCCGGAGAGCGCATGCGGGTAGCGGTCGGCAAAGCGCGCCGGCTCAAGGCCAACGTGCGCCAGCAGATAGCGGGCATATTCGCTGGCCTCTCTGGCGCTGACGCCATGGACGCGCTGGCCGAAGGCGATGCTCTCCTCCATGGTCATGCGCGGATTGAGCGAAGCATAGCTATCCTGAAAGACCATCTGCACCTGGCGACGGTAGGCTTTCAGCGGCAGACGCGACGAGCCGACCCCCTGTCCGTCGAAGATCAGTTCGCCGCTGTCCTGGGTGAGCAACTGCATCAGCAGCCGGGCGGTGGTCGATTTGCCGCAGCCCGACTCGCCGACCACCCCCAGGGTTTCGCCTTTCATCACCGTGAAGCTGATATCGTCCACCGCCTGCACCACCTCCCGGCCTTTGCCGCCGCG
>NZ_PJDK01000143.1:0-3565 GCF_002837615.1 Klebsiella sp. X1-16S-Nf21 | reverse complement strand
GGGTCTGGAAGCGGACGGGCAGAACTTCCTGCTGATGCACGCCATGGGCCCGAACGTGGCCGGGGTGATCGGCTCGGCGATCGCCGCCGGGGTGATGCTCAAGTACGTGCTGGCGATGTAGGCCAGCCTGTTCCCGCGGCTGGCATACCGGCCGCGGAGATTTCTCATAAGGAGACGGTGATGAATGAAGCCATAGCATGCTGTCCGGAAAACCGGACATCAACACGGGAGGCGGTGGTTGACGCCATGCTGGCGTCAGGCGATGAACTTGCACAACTGCAGCCGGCGCTGAACCTGCTTTCGCCCCCGCTGAACGCCACGCCTGGTGAAGCGCTGCTGGCCAGCTGTTATGAGGCCGGCGCTGACCATAACGCTGACGAGGCGACACGGGCGGTGATCGCCTTACCGGCGGCGGTCGTGCGCTCTGCGACGCCCTCGCTGCAGCGCAGCGGTCTGCTGTGCATGGCGGCCGGGGCGCTCAGCGCCCGGCAACTTCCGCTGACGCACAACCGGCTGTGCGATGTGGCGGGGCAGTTCGCCCGCGCTATTCCTGAAGGCGATGAAGAGGCGGGCAGTGGATTTTATACCGTGCGCAGCGTGTCCCTGCCCGTTTACCGGCGGCTGCGGCGGGATAACCATTCGCACAGCGTCTGTCTGCAGCAGGCGCTGCTGCATTTGCTGGCCTGGAAGAGTGAGTCGCCCTGGGCGCGGCAGCAGGCGCAGCGCCTGCTCTGGCAGGGTGGCGTGCTGGGTGAGAAGGGGGAATTTGCGCTACTGACGCTGGATGATGAGCTTCGCGAGCGACAGATAGTCTGGCCCGGGCTGAGATCGCTGCTGGCGGTGACCGGGTTTCTGGTCAGATTCCCGGCCGGTCCGGTATTTAGCGATTAACGAGGCTCCCCAAACGGGGAGCCGTTTAGTTGGTGGCCGGGTATTCCTGAACGGCGATATGGAGCGTAATTTTCTTATCATCACGCATGATGACTACCGGAATTTCCGATCCCGGGCGGATCTCGGCCACCTGATCCATCGTCTCCAGTGCAGAAACCGCAGGTTTGTCATTCACGGAGATGATCACGTCGTTGGCGCGGATCCCGGCTTGCGCGGCCGGTCCGTCCGGCGCCACATCGTTAACCACGATCCCCTGGATCTGATCGATCCCGCCGCCCTGTGCGTGCAGCGGGGCGATCTCCCGGCCGCTAATGCCGATATAGCCGCGGATCACCCGGCCATCCCGGATCAACTTATCCATAATTTTGGTCGCTAACTGGAACGGGATCGCAAAGCCAATGCCTTCCGGCGTTTCGCCGTCATTGCTTTTGTCAAAGGAGAGGGTGTTAATCCCCATCAGCTCGCCGAGGGAGTTCACCAGGGCCCCACCCGAGTTACCGTGGTTAATCGAGGCGTCAGTTTGCAGGAAGTTCTGGCGGCCGGTCGGGTTGAGGCCAATGCGCCCTGTGGCGCTGATGATCCCCTGAGTGATGGTCTGCCCCAGGTTATAGGGGTTGCCAATCGCCAGGACGACATCGCCAATATGCGGCGTGCGTTTCGGGTTGATCGGGATCACCGGCAGCCCGCCGGTGGCGTTGATCTTCAGCACGGCGAGGTCAGTCAGGGTGTCGGATCCGACCAGCAGCGCTTCGAAGACGCGGCCGTCCTGCAGTGCGACAATGATCTGATCGGCATCGTTGATAACATGCTTGTTGGTCAGGATATAGCCGCGCTGATCCATGATCACCCCGGAGCCAAGCGTCAGCTGATTATGGCTGGTGCTGTTCAGGGCGCGGTTATAGACGTTCACCACGGCGGGCGCCGCGCGGCGTACGGCGGCGTTATAGCTCACAGGGGAGTCGTCTGCCGTATCGTTTTGGGTGGTCGGCGTCAGTTGCCACTGGCGCAGCGATGGCATCAGGGCCAGCAGCAGTCCCCCGACAATCAAACCGATGAGTATCGAACGTAATAACTTTCCAGGCATGATGCAAATATCGTTAATGAATGGTCAGACGCAGCATAGCATGAGTTGTCCGGACATCGCACATGGCGGCGATGTCCGGGAAGACAATCAGCGTAGCAGCAGATAGATGCTTTCGTTGCCGCGGATCACATTCAGGGCGATGACCGGCGGTTTGCCTTCAAGCACTTTGCGCAGTTCGGCAATCGAATGAATACGTTCCCGGTTAAGGCCAATGATAATGTCATCCTTATGCAGGCCGACCTGGGCGGCGGCGCTGCCTTTATCGACATTATCGATCACCACGCCTTTGGTACCGTCCTTCATCTGACCATCGCTGAACGAGGCTCCCTGCAGGGCAGGGATAATCAGCTCGGCGCTGGCGGTGGAGGAGGTGCTCTTATCCAGCGTCACTTCGACATCGACCGGTTTTCCGTCGCGCAGCAGGCCCAGTTTGACCTTGGTCCCCGGTTCGGTTGTAGCGATACGCGAGCGCAGTTCGGCAAAACTGTTCAGCGGCTTGCCGTTCAGACTGACAATGACGTCGCCGGATTTGATCCCTGCTTTGGCGGAACCGGAGTTTGGTAACACTTCACTGACGAAGGCGCCGCGCTGAACGTCGAGATTCATCGCCTTGGCGATATCGGCGCTCATTTCCATGCCTTTAATGCCCAGCAGGCCGCGCTTGATTTCGCCAAACTGAATGAGCTGGTCGGCGAGGGTTTTCGCCATGTTGCTTGGAATGGCGAAGCCGATGCCGATGCTACCGCCGCCCGGTGCCAGGATCGCGGTGTTGATCCCGATAAGCTCGCCGTTGAGGTTCAACAGCGCGCCGCCGGAGTTACCGCGGTTAATCGAGGCATCGGTCTGGATGAAATTCTCCAGCCCTTCCAGGTTCAGGCCGCTGCGGCCAAGGGCAGAGATAATGCCGGAGGTGGCGGTCTGGCCAAGGCCGAACGGGTTGCCGACGGCGACGGCGAAGTCGCCGACGCGGAGTTTATCGGAGTCAGCAATGGCGATTTGCGTCAGGTTCGCCGGCTTGATCAGCTGCAGCAGAGCGATATCGCTCTGTTCATCGCTGCCGACCAGTTTGGCATCAAATTCACGGCCATCGTTCAGCTGGACGCTGATCTTCTGCGCCTGATTGATGACGTGATTATTGGTTAGCACGTAGCCTTTCGCTGCGTCGATGATGACGCCGGAGCCGAGCCCTTCAAACGGCTGCGCCTGCTCCTGCGGGGCGTTATCACCAAAATATTTCTTCAGCTCTTCCGGCATATTGAGCGTCGGCGAGGCGGTGCCTTCCACCTGCACGCTGACCACCGCTGGCAGGACCTTTTCCAGCATCGGCGCCAGGCTCGGTAACGCGCCCTGGCCGGGCACCTGAGTCGGTAAGGATGCTGCTGCCGGAGGCAGGGCCGACAACGATAACCCGATGCTTAACGCTAACGCACTCAACAGCAAAGTCTGTTTCTTCATTAGATGCTGGCTCTCGTAACCTGAGGTGTATGGAAAAACGTCCTGAATAACCTGATGTTATTGAATTTTTGCACAGGTAACAATGTGGGTACTGGTTTAAATTGTAGCCGGGAAGTGGGGGAAGGAGCGGGCGCG
>NZ_PJDK01000142.1:0-3589 GCF_002837615.1 Klebsiella sp. X1-16S-Nf21 | reverse complement strand
AGTAGAAATCATGCGCATAGAGCGTCGGCGCGACAAATATCGCATTATGCGCGGCGCCGAAGGCTTTCATGAGCGCCGCATCGTCAAATTCGCCGAGGATCTCCACCTTCAGGCCCTGCACGTTAATCCAGTTCAGCAGTTTACGCCCCAGCATCGAACGCCGACCGGGGATCAGCAGCCGCCGCTCTTCCAGACAGGCCGGAAACGGCTTCGTCGGCGCCGGATTCATGCACCAGAAGCTGACGCTGCACTCGCCAATCTTCACCGAAAATAGCCCTTCCTGCTGTGTCGAGTCGATCGGACAGTCAGAGATAATCATATCGAGCTTATGCTGGCTCAGTTGCTCCAGCAGCAGCTCATGGGTGGATTCAAAACAGCGCAGATGGATCTGCTCACTCTCAACGACGGCGGCATCCAGCACGCCGCTGACCAGCCGCTTGGATAACGCATCAGCGACGCCGACATCAAACAGCAGATTCGACTCTTTGCGGTAGTTGACGATGTCGAGCATCTCCTGGCTGAGGGTAAACATGCGGTCGGCATAGCGGAAGACCAGCTCGCCCAGCTCACTCGGCTCCAGTCCCCTTCCTTTTCGCTTAAACAACTTACCCTGCAGGCGCTCTTCCAGGGCTTTGATCTGCCCGGTAATCGTCTGCGGCGTCAGAAACAGCGCCTCCGCCGCGCCAACGACGGACCCTTCTTTATACACGTGCCAGAAGTAGTACAGATGGTTGTAGTTGATATGTGACATGCTTCTCTCCCTGATAATGTCCAGGAGAGCCACGCAGGCTCTCCTGCAGAAAGGTTATACCGCGAGGCGAGTCTCCGTCACGCGCTGACGCAGTATGAGATATCCGATGACTGCTGATAGCACTGAGCCAATCAGGATGCCAAGCTTGGCCCAGTTGATCAACGCGGGGTCGACGCTACCGAAGGCCAGAGTGGCGATGAAAATCGACATCGTAAAGCCAATCCCACACAGAATACCCACCGCCATGATCTGCTTGCAGGTGGTCCCTTCCGGCAGCGAGGCCCACTTCAGCTTCAGCGCCAGCCAGCAGAACAGGCTGATCCCCAGCGGCTTGCCGATAAACAGCCCGGCCATAATGCCCAGCGGCAGAAGCGACGTCAGTCCGGCCAGGGTGACTCCCTGCAGCGAAACGCCAGCGTTGGCGAAGGCGAACAGCGGCAGGATCATAAACGCGACCCACGGGTGCAGGACATGCTCAAGCGCTTTGGCCGGTGACTTGCCATGCTTTTCCTCTAGCGGGATCATAAAGCCGACGATCACCCCGGCAAGGGTCGCATGAACGCCAGACTTCAGCACCGCCGTCCACAGCACCGCGCCAACCAGAATATAGATCCCGGTACGCCGCACGCCGCTGAGGTTCAGGGCCACCAGCACCGCAATTGCCGCCGCCGCCACGCCCAGCGAAAGCATGGACAGGTCGTGGGTATAAAACAGCGCGATAATCACGATAGCCCCGAGGTCATCAATAATCGCCAGCGCCATCAGGAAAATCTTCAGCGCCGTCGGTACCCGGCTACCTAACAGCGCCAGCACACCGAGGGCAAAGGCAATATCCGTCGCCGCGGGGATCGCCCACCCCTCTCTGGCGACAGGATCCTGGGCGTTAAAAGCCAGATAGACCAGGGCCGGCACAATCATCCCGCCGAGCGCGGCAATCACTGGAAACACCGCCTGACGACGGCTCGCCAGCGACCCCTGAATCAGCTCACGTTTGACCTCCAGGCCAATCAGTAAAAAAAACACCGCCATCAGGGCATCATTGATCCATAACAGCATGTTTTTATTGATCTCCAGCGCCCCGACTCGCAGCTGAACTGGCGTCTCCAGGAAGGAGTGATACAGACCGCTGGTCACGCTGGTATTGGCCATCACCATCGCCAGCGCGGCGGCAATGATTAAGACAATGCCGCCGGAAGCATCGCTACTAAAGAATCGTTGCAGATGTTTCACTTTTACTTTCATCCTGTTGGTGAATAACTCGATAAAAGCATAATACACACACTGATAACTCGAAAAAATCAGATTTAAATTGCTTTAAAGTTCGTTTTTTACGAATAAAAGAGGAGGCGTAAGGCAAAAAAAGCCCGGGCAGCAAGGCCCGGGCCGGATATCAGGAAAAGCGGAATTAGCGGGTCAGGTCGTCAAAGAACTTCTTCACACCGTCGAAGAAGCTTTTCGAACGCGGGCTGTTGTTTTCCCCGGTCGGGCCGCCGAAGCTCTCCTGCAGCTCTTTCAGCAGCTGCTTCTGCTTCTCGTTCAGCCCTACCGGCGTCTCCACCACCACGCGGCACAGCAGATCGCCCTGGGCGCCGCCGCGAACGGATTTCACACCTTTGCCGCGCATGCGGAACAGCTTGCCGGTCTGGGTTTCACCCGGCACTTTCAGACTGACGCGACCGTCGAGCGTCGGCACTTCAATCTCACCACCCAGCGCCGCCATCGTGAAGTTGATCGGGACTTCGCAGTACAGGTTATTACCTTCACGCTCAAAGATAGCGTGCTGCTTCACCTGGACCTGTACGTACAGATCGCCTGCCGGTGCGCCATGCTCGCCAGCTTCGCCTTCGCCCGCCAGACGGATCCGATCGCCGGTGTCCACACCTGCCGGAATTTTAACCGACAAGGTTTTCGTTTTCTCTACACGCCCATGACCATGACATTTGTTGCATGGATCTTTAATCAGCGTACCGCGTCCCTGACAGTGCGGACAGGTCTGCTGTACCGCAAAGAAGCCCTGACGCATCTGCACCTGGCCTGCGCCATGACAGGTCGGACAGGTCTGCGGCTTGCTGCCGGCCTTGGCGCCGCTGCCGTGACAGACGTCGCACTCTTCCAGCGTCGGAATACGGATCTCTTTGGTGACGCCACGCACCGCTTCTTCCAGCGTCAGCTCCATGTTGTAACGGAGATCGGCGCCGCGCGCCGCGCGCTGACGACCACGTCCGCCGCCAAAGATATCGCCGAAAACATCGCCAAAGATATCGCTGAAATCCGCACCGCCGCCAAAACCGCCGCCGCCGCCCATGCCGCCCTGTTCGAAGGCCGCGTGGCCGTACTGATCGTAGGCCGCACGCTTCTGGGCATCAGTCAGGATTTCATACGCTTCTTTGATTTCTTTAAATTTGGCTTCGGCCTCTTTATCACCCTGGTTGCGGTCCGGGTGATACTTCATGGCCAGGCGCTTGTAAGCCTTTTTGATTTCACGCTCTTCCGCTGTTTTGGAGACGCCTAAAATCTCGTAGTAATCTTGCTTTGCCATCGGTGTTTTTCAGCCCCTTAACATGCGTGCACGGGCGGAGAGGAAACCTCTTCGCCCGTGCCAGTGTTTTACCCGTTCAAAGGGCGATTATTTTTTATCTTTCACTTCTTCGAACTCAGCGTCGACAACATCGTCGTCTTTCGCGTTGCTCGCCTGAGCGTCAGCGGAACCCGCCTGCTGCTGAGCGTGCTGCTGCTGAGCAATTTCCATCAGCTTCTGAGAAGCCTGCGCCAGCGCCTGCATTTTCGCTTCGATATCCGCTTTGTCTTCGCCTTTCAGGGAAGTTTCCAGCGCGGTCA
>NZ_PJDK01000141.1:0-4096 GCF_002837615.1 Klebsiella sp. X1-16S-Nf21 | reverse complement strand
GCTTTTCTTGCGATAAAAGCCTGCTACGAGTAGAATATCGCCGCTTAACGTCCGCTAAAGTGTTTTAACATTTTCGGGCGTTGCATCAGGGGTCGCTGAATTAGAGATCGGCACCCTTTCTTTCTTTTAATTTTTGGAGTTCTAAAATGTCTCTAAGCGTTGAAGCTAAAGCAAAAATCGTTTCTGAGTTTGGTCGTGGCGAAAACGACAGCGGTTCTACCGAAGTTCAGGTTGCACTGCTGACTGCACAGATCAACCACCTGCAGGGCCACTTTGCAGAGCACAAAAAAGATCACCACAGCCGTCGTGGTCTGCTGCGCATGGTTTCTCAGCGTCGTAAACTGCTCGACTACCTGAAACGTAAAGATGTTGCACGTTACGCTGCGCTGATCGAGCGTCTGGGTCTGCGTCGCTAATTCTGCGAGTTTCAGAAAAAGGGGCCTGACGGCCCCTTTTTTCGACCGGGCGGCAGCAATTCATTCAAAACTCATGTATTGTTGCTAGTAATGATCTTCATGCAGAGGTTCGCGCGGCTAATGAGAGGCTTCATCCGCAGGGGCGGGTAAAGGTTGTCATTAGTCGCGAGGATGCAGAGGATCGGGTCAATAGACGCTATATCTTTGATATGGCGTGATTTATAGATAAAAAGGATAGAATTTTGCTTAATCCGATCGTTCGTAAATTCCAGTACGGCCAGCATACCGTAACCCTGGAAACCGGCATGATGGCGCGCCAGGCAACGGCCGCTGTGATGGTTAGCATGGATGACACCGCGGTATTCGTGACCGTTGTGGGTCAGAAAAAAGCGAAGCCAGGCCAGGACTTTTTCCCGCTGACTGTTAACTACCAGGAGCGTACTTACGCTGCCGGTAAAATCCCGGGTGGTTTCTTCCGTCGTGAAGGCCGTCCAAGCGAAGGCGAAACCCTGATCGCGCGTCTGATTGACCGCCCGGTTCGCCCGCTGTTCCCGGAAGGCTTCGTTAACGAAGTTCAGGTTATCGCCACCGTCGTTTCCGTTAACCCGCAGGTTAACCCGGATATCGTCGCGATGATCGGCGCTTCCGCTGCGCTGTCCCTGTCTGGTATTCCGTTCAATGGCCCAATCGGCGCCGCGCGCGTGGGTTACATCAACGACCAGTACGTACTGAACCCAACCCAGGAAGAACTGAAGTCCAGCAAACTGGATCTGGTGGTTGCCGGTACTGAAGCGGCCGTGCTGATGGTTGAATCCGAGGCTGAACTGCTGAGCGAAGACCAGATGCTGGGCGCGGTGGTCTTCGGCCACGAGCAGCAGCAGATTGTTATTCAGAACATCAACGACCTGGTGAAAGAAGCCGGTAAACCGCGTTGGGACTGGCAGCCGGAAGCCGTCAACGAAGCGCTGAACGCGCGCGTGGCTGCGCTGGCTGAATCCCGCCTGAGCGATGCTTACCGTATCACCGACAAACAAGAGCGTTACGCTCAGGTTGACGTGATCAAATCTGAAACCATCGCCACGCTGGTAGCCGAAGATGAAACCCTGGACGCTAACGAGCTGGGTGAAATCCTGCACGCCATCGAGAAAAACGTGGTTCGTAGCCGCGTACTGGCAGGCGAGCCGCGTATCGATGGCCGCGAAAAAGACATGATCCGTGGTCTGGACGTTCGTACCGGCGTACTGCCGCGTACTCACGGTTCCGCACTGTTCACCCGTGGCGAAACGCAGGCGCTGGTTACCGCGACTCTGGGTACCGCACGCGACGCGCAGAACATCGACGAACTGATGGGCGAGCGCACCGACTCCTTCCTGTTCCACTACAACTTCCCTCCGTACTCCGTAGGCGAAACTGGCATGGTGGGTTCTCCGAAGCGTCGTGAAATCGGTCACGGTCGTCTGGCTAAGCGCGGCGTATTGGCCGTGATGCCGACTATCGACGAATTCCCGTACACCGTTCGCGTGGTGTCTGAAATCACCGAATCCAACGGTTCTTCTTCCATGGCCTCCGTCTGTGGCGCCTCTCTGGCGCTGATGGATGCGGGTGTGCCGGTGAAAGCCGCCGTTGCGGGTATCGCAATGGGTCTGGTGAAAGAAGGCGACAACTTCGTCGTTCTGTCTGACATCCTGGGTGACGAAGACCACCTTGGCGATATGGACTTCAAAGTTGCGGGTTCCCGCGACGGTATCTCTGCGCTGCAGATGGATATCAAAATTGAAGGTATCACCAAAGAAATCATGCAAGTTGCTCTGAACCAGGCTAAAGGTGCGCGTCTGCACATCCTGGGCGTGATGGAGCAGGCGATTAACGCGCCGCGCGGCGATATCTCTGAATTCGCACCGCGTATCCACACCATCAAGATCAACCCGGACAAGATCAAAGACGTTATCGGTAAAGGCGGTTCTGTTATCCGTGCCCTGACCGAAGAAACCGGCACCACCATCGAAATCGAAGATGACGGTACCGTGAAGATCGCAGCGACCGACGGCGATAAAGCACAGCATGCTATCCGTCGTATCGAAGAGATCACCGCTGAGATCGAAGTTGGCCGCATCTACAATGGTAAAGTGACCCGTATCGTTGACTTTGGCGCGTTCGTTGCCATCGGCGGCGGTAAAGAAGGTCTGGTTCACATCTCGCAGATCGCTGATAAGCGCGTTGAGAAAGTGACTGACTACCTGCAGATGGGTCAGGAAGTGCCGGTTAAGGTTCTGGAAGTTGACCGCCAGGGCCGTGTTCGTCTGAGCATCAAAGAAGCAACTGAACAGACTCCGTCTGCCGCAGCGCCGGAAGCTCCGGTCGCCGAGCAGGGCGAGTAAGGTTGCCGTTAGCCCTCCGCTTTTGCGGAGGGCGTTTTACGGGCAGGACGCCTCGTTTGCAGCCGGGGAACAGGACGTTCATCCAATCGTTGTCTTCGGGAGTGGGAAATGAAGCCTTTTTTGCGCTGGTGTTTCGTGGCGACAGCTCTCACGCTGGCAGGATGCAGTAGCACCGCCTGGCGTAAGGACGCCGTCCTCGCAGTACCATTGCAACCGACTTTACAGCAAGAAGTGATTCTGGCACGCATGGAACAAATTCTTGCCAGTCGGGCTTTATCCGATGACGAACGCGCACAGCTTTTATATGAGCGCGGAGTGTTGTATGATAGTCTCGGTCTGAGGGCATTAGCGCGAAATGATTTTTCACAAGCGCTGGCAATCCGACCCGATATGCCTGAAGTATTCAATTACTTAGGCATTTACTTAACGCAGGCAGGCAATTTTGATGCTGCCTATGAAGCGTTTGATTCTGTACTTGAGCTTGATCCAACTTACAACTACGCGCACTTGAACCGCGGTATCGCCCTGTATTACGGCGGCCGGGCTAAGTTAGCGCAAGATGATCTGCTGGCGTTTTATCAAGACGATCCCAATGATCCTTTCCGTAGCCTGTGGCTTTATATCGCCGAGCGTAAACTCGACGAGAAGCGGGCGCTTGAAGCACTCAGAGAGCGCTTAAACAAGTCGGACAAAGAGCAATGGGGATGGAACATTGTCGAGTTCTACCTTGGCGACATTAGCGAAAAAGAGCTGATGACTCGTCTGAAGGCAGACGCAACGGATAACACCTCGCTCGCTGAGCATCTCAGTGAAACCAACTTCTATTTAGGTAAGTACTACCTAAGTCTGGGGGACAAGGACAGCGCTACGGCACTGTTCAAACTGGCGGTCGCTAACAACGTACATAACTACGTTGAGCACCGATACGCATTGTTGGAATTATCGCTCTTGGGCCAGGAGCAAGATGACCTGGCAGAATCGGACCAGCAATAGCTGACGAACACATCAGCCCATAGTTTTTTGCTTGCCATCACCTTTGCGGGTGAGGGCGTTGTTGTTCGTTAATACACCTACTTTGAGCCGGTTCACACTTTTCAATGAAAATTACCGTAAATTTTCACGATGAGTTATGTAGACTGGCCGCCATTAATTTTGAGGCACACGTACTACATGGCTGAATTCGAAACCACTTTTGCAGATCTGGGCCTGAAGGCTCCCATCCTTGAAGCGCTTAACGATCTGGGTTACGAAAAACCATCTCCGATCCAGGCTGAGTGCATTCCGCATCTGCTGGACGGCCGC
>NZ_PJDK01000140.1:0-4183 GCF_002837615.1 Klebsiella sp. X1-16S-Nf21 | reverse complement strand
AGTCAGCGAAAATGACCATCTGCGTGATAACTTGTTTGAGCTTTGCCGTGAAATGCGTGCGCAGGCCCCGCGCCTGCAGAATGTCGTTTCACCGGAGGAGAAGGAGGCCCTTCGCCTGGCGGGCGAGTCCCTCGCCGCCGCTGCAGTATGCCTGATGAGCGGGCATCATGATTGTCCGCTGTACATCGCTGTTAACGTAGAGAAGCTAGAACGCTGTCTGACAGGATTGACTTCAAATATTCATAAATTGAATAAATTGTCGCCAATCACTCATGCCTGATCGGCTGAAACTCAGGGGAAGTGGACGCTTCCCCTGTTAAAGGTTATGTAAAAATCCCCGCGCAAATTTCCCCGCTGGCTACCCTTTAGCGCAGAGCTGACTAAAGGAGAATGCCATGCGTCCAATCCCGCTGCTGTTGATATTGAGCGCCTTAGCGCTGCCAGCCCTGAGCCAGGCCGCGGTGCGGGTGGAGGTATTGCAAAACCGGCTGGCCCATCCGTGGGGTCTGGCGTTTCTCCCCGACGATCAGGGCATGTTGATTACCCTGCGCGGCGGCGAGCTCAAGCGCTGGCAGCCAGGTAAAGGCCTGTCGGCGCCGATATCCGGCGTGCCGCAGGTGCGGGCCAACGGCCAGGGCGGCTTACTGGATGTAGCGCTGGCGCCGGATTTTGCGCAGTCGCGACGGGTATGGCTGAGCTATGCGGAAAGCGACGCCAGCGGCAAAGCGGGCACCGCGGTAGGCTACGGGCGGTTAAGTGAGGATGCCACGCAGCTGTCGAACTTTACCGTGGTGTTTCGCCAGCAGCCGAAGCTCTCCGTGGGCAATCATTTCGGTGGCCGGCTGGTGTTCGACGGCAAAGGGTATCTGTTTATCGGTCTGGGAGAGAACAATCAGCGTGCCACCGCCCAGGAGCTCAGCAAGCTGCAGGGGAAAGTGGTCCGCCTGACGGAGAGCGGGGACGTTCCACCGGATAATCCCTTTGTCGGCCGGGCTGACGCCAGGCCAGAGATCTGGGCCTACGGTATTCGCAATCCGCAGGGCATGGCGATGAACCCATGGAGCGACGCGCTGTGGCTCAATGAGCACGGCCCGCGCGGCGGGGATGAAATTAACATCCCGCAGGCGGGGAAAAACTACGGCTGGCCGCTGGCGACGCATGGCATTAACTACAGCGGCCTGCCGATCCCGGAGGCCAAGGGCAAGACGGCCCCGGGTACCGAGCCTCCCCTGTATGTCTGGCCGGTCTCCCCCGGGGTGAGCGGGATGGCCTTTTACGCGGCGCAGACTTTTCCCCAGTGGCAGCATAAGCTGTTTATCGGCGCGCTGAAGGAGACGTCGCTTATCGTCTTATCGGTGGACGGTAATCAGGTCCGCGAGGAGGGGAGGTTACTGGAGGCGCGCGGGAAGCGTATCCGCGACGTCCGCGTGGGACCCGACGGCTATCTGTACGTATTAACCGACGAGTCTAACGGCGAACTGTTGCGCTTGAGTCCGGAGGGTTAACCTCAGGTGACCGGGATCTTCACGACCGCGTGCCAGGCGGGGCGCTGGCTAATCTGCTGATACCAGCGCTGCAGATGGGGTCGCGGTTGCCAGGTATCGAGGATCGTCAGCAGATTGTAGACGAAGGGGGCAACGGCAATATCGCCAAGGCCGAAGTGCTTGCCAGAGAGCCATGGCGTTTTCGCCAGTTCGTCATCAAGCATGGCAAACAGCGATTCACAGGCGCCGATCCCCGCGGCGATGACCGCCGGATCGCGCTGCTCCGGCGGCGTCCTGACCAGGCCCATTAACACCGGGCGATGGGCGGGAGAGAGCGTGCCGTTGGACCAGTCCATCCACTTTTCCCCTTGCGCGCGCTGCGCCGGTGCGGCCAGCCACAGGCGATCGACGCCGTACTGGGCGGCAAGGTAGCGAATAATGGTATTTGATTCCCACAACACCACCCCGGTAGCATCGTCTTTTAACAGCGGCACCAGCCCGTTCGGGTTCATCGCCAGATATTCCGGGTCATGATTGAGACCAAACTCCAGCCCGGCGAGGATCTGCTCATAAGGAAGATCCAACTCCTCCAGCACCCAGCGTACTTTCTTCACGTTGGTCGAGTTATTACGTCCCCACAGTGTAATCATTTTCGCTCCTGAGTTTGTTTCACTGCCGTTGCAGCGCGATCGGCGATCATGTTGGGATAAAGTTAATATTTAGGCAATCACGATCAAAAAAGTTGTTCTGATTAAAGCACAGCGGCACGTTATTGCGTAAACTTTAAAAACTTTACCAACTCGCTGTTTCTTTAAGGTCATTTGTACGCTTTACTCACCGGTTGCTGCGGCGCGGTCAGAGTGGTGCGGCATATTTTGTTTGGAAAGGATACTTGGGTGGCTCTTATGATGCATGACGCTTTTTCCCTTCGCGGCCTCGCTGCAGGTTGCGCGCTGTTATTTCTTGTCGCACCTGCGGTGCAGGCTGCAGAACAACTCCCCGACGCCCCTTCGATTGACGCTCGCGCCTGGATCCTGATGGACTACGCCAGCGGGAAGGTGCTCAGCGAAGGCAATGCCGATGAAAAACTCGACCCGGCCAGTCTGACGAAGATCATGACCAGCTACGTGGTGGGGCAGGCGATAAAAGCGGGAAAAATCAAGCTCACCGATATGGTGACCGTCGGACGTGATGCCTGGGCGACCGGCAACCCGGCGCTGCGCGGCTCATCGGTGATGTTCCTCAAGCCCGGCATGCAGGTCTCGGTGGAAGATCTGAATAAAGGGGTCATTATTCAGTCCGGTAACGACGCCAGCATTGCCATTGCCGACTACGTGGCGGGCAGCCAGGACGCATTCGTCAGCCTGATGAACGGCTATGCCAAAAAAATGGGGCTGACCAACACCACCTTTATGACCGTCCACGGCCTTGATGCGCCGGGTCAGTTCAGTACCGCCCGCGATATGGCGCTGCTGACCAAAGCGATGATCCACGATGTGCCGGAAGAGTACGCGGTACATAAAGAGAAAGAGTTCACCTTCAATAAAATTCGCCAGCCGAACCGCAACCGTCTGCTGTGGAGCACCAACCTCAACGCCGATGGTGTGAAAACCGGGACCACCGCCGGGGCCGGCTATAACCTGGTCTCCTCAGCCACCCAGGGTGATATGCGTCTGATCGCCGTGGTACTGGGGACCAAAACTGACCGCATTCGCTTTAACGAGTCAGAAAAACTGCTGACCTGGGGCTTCCGCTTCTATGAAACCGTGACGCCGATTAAACCGGATGCCACCTTCGTTACCCAGCGCGTATGGTTTGGCGACAGCAGCGAAGCGAAACTGGGAGCCGGCGAGGCGGGCTCTATCACCCTGCCGAAGGGCCAGCTGAAAAACCTGAAAGCCAGCTACACCTTAAATCAGCCGCAGCTTACCGCGCCGCTGGAGAAGGGGCAGGTGGTCGGGACTATCGACTTTAAGCTGAATGATAAAACCATCGAGCAGCGCCCGCTGATCGTCATGGAGCCGGTGAAAGAGGGCGGTTTCTTCAGCCGGATGATCGACTTCGTACTGATGAAACTCCACGGCTGGTTCGGCAGCTGGTTCTCCTGATGCCATGACCGCGCCCGGCGGGGCGCGGTCAGTGACGCCTCAATACAGCAGGGAGATCTGCTGCGCCTTCGCCAGCGCGACCAGCTCATCATCCGGGCAGATATCGCTGGCGATCACGTCAAATTTCGCTAACGCCCCCATGCGCGCCGGACGCACTTTGCCAAACTTGCTGTGGTCGACCACCAGCACGTGGTAGCGCGCGTGACGCATCGCCCAGTGCTTGACCGGCAGCTCCTCCAGGTTATAGCAGGTCGCCCCCTGCTCGCAGTCAATGCCTGCCGCCGAGTAAAAGGCGATGTCAGGGCTCAGATGGCTGAGGGTGTCCTCAAGGCTCAGCGGCATAAAAATCGCGTTGCTGGCGTGAAATTCCCCACCGCACAGGACCGCGCGACACTGCGGTTTCTCCTGCAGGGCCAGGAAGGTATTCAGGGAGTAACAGACGCCGGTGAAGGGCAGGGCATCATCGATGGCGTCAATGATCCACGGCGTGGTGGTCCCGCAGTCGAAGAAAGCCATCTGATGGGCCTCTAGCAGCGCGGCCGCATGGCGAGCGGCGCGGCGCTTTTCCTCGACCAGCCGGGTTTTTTGATC